>JBDRLK010000255.1:0-8706 GCA_043813155.1 Pseudomonadota bacterium
CTATGTCGGGTAGGGGAGGCTTTAGCCTCCCGTTTCTCCGTGTCGGGTAGGGGAGGCTTCAGCCTCCCGTTTCTCCGTGTCGGGTAGGGGAGGCTTTAGCCTCCCGTGAACAGGAACGGGCGGCTGAAGCCGCCCCTACCCTTTTAGGGCCGCAACATGCACACCGGAAGAAAAGAAAAAAACCTCGAGCTCAACCTGGGCAAGGTGTGCAATAACCGCTGCATCTTCTGCCTCGACGGCCGCTCCACGAAAGCCGCCCGCAAATGGCTTCCCCTGAAAAGGGCGAAAGAGGAAATGCAGATCGCCAGGGCCGGCGGCGTTTCATCGCTCGGCCTTCTCGGCGGGGAGCCCACGGCCCATCCCCGGATTCTCCGGATCGTGTCCATGGCAAAAGACATGGGGTTTTCGAGAATCGCTCTCGCGTCCAACGGGCTCAAGCTGGCCGACGGAAAGTTTGCCGCCGACCTGGTGGAAAGCGGCGTGACCAGGGTCGGCATCTCCATCCACGGCCACCGCGCGGAGATCGAGGACTACCTGTCCGGAAGAAAGGGCAACTTCGAAAAGAAGGTCCGCGCCATAAAAAACCTTCTTCAGCTGCACGCCGGGGGAAAGCTCCCCCACAATGTCTCGCTCAATGCCGTGCTCACGCGCTATGTGCTGCGAAGCATGGCCCCCTTCTGCGCCTTCTTCAAGAAAATGGGATGCTCCGACGTGAGGTTCAACATGATCAGGACCGACACGTGCATGGAGCGCGGGAAGGAGCTGACGCCCGGGCTGTCCGAGCTGGGCCCTGCCGTCATCAAGACCATCCTGGCCAATGAAAAGATCCTGAAAATGGAAGTGAGCTTCGGGGACATCCCCCTGTGCGTCTATCCCTGGGACATCCTGCGCAACAGGCGCCTGGTCTCGAGGTACGTCGGCGAACTGAGGGATCTGGACACGTCCTGCGCCGTGTTCGGCTCGCCCGCCGACGGGAGCGTCGATGCCCAGAGGTTCAAGTGGACGGACAGGAAAAAAGAGGCCCTGAAAGTCCGGACCGGCGAATGCGGGACGTGCACGGCCGCGGGCCTGTGCGAGGGCGTGTGGCGAAGCTACGTGGAGCTCAACGGAACGGACGAGATAAAGGCTGTGAGAGTAAAGCTGTGAGAAAGAGGCTCCACATCAAGGTCAGCAGGCTGTGCAACAACAACTGCATCTTCTGCCTCGACGACCGCGCCAGGAGGACCGACATCGGCGAGCGGGAGGTGAAAGCCCATCTCGAGGAAGGCAAGGCCCTTGGCGGGATGCTCTTCACCTGCGGCGAGCCGACCCTGCACCCGAAGCTTCCCTTGTTCATCGGCATGGCCCGCGCCGCGGGGTACCGGTCCATCGGGCTCGTGACCAACGGGCGGAGGCTTTCCTATCCCGACTACTGCGACAGGCTGCTCGAGCTCGGCCTCACCGAGGTGACCCTATCCATTCACGGCCACGCTGCGGCCATGCACGACGCCTTGACCAGGACAAGGGGAAGCTTCGACCAGACCATGGCAGGTCTTCGGAACATGAGCCGGCGCAAGGAGAAGCAAGGAGCCAGGCTCATCACAAGCACGGTCATAACGGCGCGCAACATGAAGCGCATCAATGAAACCCTCAAAGCGCTGGCCGCATACAACGTGGACACCATGGTCCTGAATGTTGTGGAGCCCTCGGGCGAGGCGCTCAGGCACTTCGATCGCGTGACGCCGCCCTACGCCGACATGGCGCAATGCATCAACAATGCCGTCGCGGGCTTTCCCGGGAAATCGAAAATCACGGTGGAAGGCATCCCGCTTTGCTTCTGCGCGGGCTTTCTCGAAAATTGCGGCGTGCGGGAAGAAATCCTTCTCAAGGAAGGAACGGCCTTCAAGGCCCTGCCTACCGACCGCAACCACGTCAAGATCGACGCCTGCAAATCATGCCGCCTGACACGCCTGTGCCCGGGCATCTTCCGCAAATACGCGAAGCGGAGGGGTACGGCGGAAATCGAGAACGCGGCCCGGGAAGCGTTTGAAACTCCGGGGGTTCGATGAAACGTGCAGTTCAATCTGAGGAAGAATCCATGCCTTTGGATATCAGGGTAAGACATACGAGTTGATTCAGAATGCCGCCGAGATTTCCACGCCGACGGGCGCGCAAAAACTCGCGGAGCTGATCAGGGCTTTTGCCGCTTGAGAAGCGCGTCGATTTTAAAAAGCATCTCCTCCATTTTCAGGGGCTTGACAATGATGGCATCCGGGCCCGGTGCGGGGCGCCGGAGCGGCTCGCCGCCGGCTCTTTCCCCAGGGTCTTTTTTCCCGGAAGCAATGAAAACCACGGGCGTAGCGTTGAACTGCCTGAACCGGGGAGAGCTTTTTATCTCGCTGCACAGCACGCGCGCGTCAAAAGAGCCTTCGGCGTCGCTGTCGATAAGAATGAGGTCCGGCTTGTGAGCGAACATCTTTTCCCTTACCTGCTCCGGGCTGAACGCGGCCACGACATCGTATTTCGCAACCTTGAGCATCATGCTTATCGCGTTGACGAAATCCGGGTCGTCATCGATCACCATGATTTTCGGTGTTTCTTTCATGATGCCTTCTTTCTTCTTTTTCTAAGAGCGCTTTTAACCGCCTGGACCAGCTCTTTTTCAGGAAATGACTTAATGAAATAATAATATACGTTCTGCTCCCTTACACTGGACTCCATGTCCCAGGAGTTCTTGTCCGTCGTTGCAATGATCCTGGTTTCCGGGTTCATGTTTTTCATGATGCTCAGGCCCTCGTGTGCCTTGAAATCGGGAAGGCAGACGTTGACGACGATGCAATCGAAGCGGGATTCGGACAGCATTTTAACGGCCTCGTAGAAGCTGACGCTTTGCTCGATGGTGTGCTTTCTATTTTTCAGGGCCGTGGACAGGCGAACCCTGAATTTCTCATCAGGATCGACAATGAGGATTTTCTTCCTATCCCGTCTCATCGTGTTTCATTCCCTTTCGCCTGCCCGTGAGGAAAACGTCCCATGCCGCGGATCGAATTGCCTTGCGCGCCATGTGATGATGCTGCTGAATATTTCTCCAGCAACTGTTTCCATTGCGGCCTCCTTCGGGTTCCAGGACCCGTGGGCTCAACCTGCCTTCTCTTTACAGTGACATTTCAATTCCAGGCAATGATGTATCTATGCAACGGGCGTACCAGATCGGGGGAGCCGCGTAAAATTTATCCATGACTCTGACAGCGCCTTTTTCGGACTCCCGGCGGCCGTAGTGCGGCAAAGCAGGCAGGGCGTGGAAGATATCCCCAACGGAAGTGGAAAAGCTCTACAGTCCCGCAAGCGAAATCCTGAAAAACAAGACCATGTCGTGTGAAAAATGAGGATGAATTGAGTACCGGCTCACATGGAGTTCCCATGATCGCCGCGGCTGCAGGTCTTGATGATCCTGCGGTCCTCTCAATCGAAGCCGTACTTCTTTATCTTGGCCCACAGGGTCTTGCGGTCCACTTCGAGTATCTCGGCCGCCCTGCTTCGATGGTTGCCCACGGAGTCCAGGACCCTCCTGATGTGCTCTTTTTCCACGTCTTCAAGGGTCTTCTGCGCTGCGGCGCGATCCTGTCCCGCCGGCCGCTCGAGCGTGATGCACGGCCCCAGGATCATCACGTCGTCGATCCGTACGCTGTTGTCCTGTGACAGAACGACGGCCCTCTCGATCGTGTTTTCCAGCTCCCTGATGTTGCCGGGCCACTTGTACCGCATGAGCGCCTTTTCGACCTGCGGGGACAGGCCGATGATCTGTTTCTTCATCCTGCGATTGAACTTGCCCAGGAAGTGGCCGACCAGCTCGGGGATGTCCTCTATCCTCTCCCTGAGCGGCGGGATGACGATGGGAACGACGCTGAGGCGGTAGTACAGGTCTTCCCTGAACTTGCCTTCCCTGACCCTGTCCTCGAGCTTCTCGTTCGTGGCCGCCACGATGCGCACGTCCACTTTCATGGTCCTGCTGCTGCCCACGCGCGTGATTTCCTTCTCCTGTATGGCGCGAAGCAGCTTGGCCTGAATGCCGGGCTCGATGTTTCCGATCTCATCGAAGAAGATGGTCCCCCCGTCTGCGATCTCGAAGCGGCCGTGTTTCGTTTCATAGGCGCCGGTGAACGACCCCTTGGTGTGGCCGAAAAGCTCGCTTTCGAACAGGGAGGCCACAAGGGCCCCGCAATCCACGACAACGAAGGGCGCCCCGCTCCTCCCGCTGCGCTTGTGTATCTCCCTGGCCAGGAGCTCCTTTCCCGTCCCGCTCTCGCCCGTGATCAGCACCGTGCTGTCGGAGGGAGAGACCTTTTCCAGGAGGCTCATGATCTCGCGCATGGCCCCCCCTTTGCCCACGACCATGCCGGACTCGGTTTTTGCCTCGAGCTCCTTTTTCAGGTATATGTTTTCGAGGACGATCTCCCTGTTCCTGAGCGCCCTTCGCAGCGTTTGGCGAAGCTCCTGGGGCGTGAAGGGCTTCGAAAGGTAATCGAAAGCGCCTTCCTTGATGGCCTCGACGGCCGATTCAATCGTGGCGTGGCCCGTGATGATGATGACCGGGATCTCGGGATACTGCGCCTTGATTATGCGCAGCACCTCCATGCCGTCCATCCCGGGAAGCTTCAGGTCGAGCAGGACGGCATGGAAGAGCTCCGCGCTGACCAGGTCGAGCCCTTCCTGGCCCGACTTTGACGTCGAGACCATGTGATTGCGCCTCCTCAGCGCCTGGCTGCACGCATCGAGGATGGCCTCGTCGTCGTCTATGATGAGTATGTGGGCCCGGTCTTTCATTTCCTGTCGCCTCCGGATGGCAGCCTGACGGTGAACGTGGTCCCCTTTCCCGCCTTGCTTTCAACGGTTATGCTTCCCCCGTGCCTCGTGACGATGCCGTAGCTTACGGCAAGCCCCAGCCCCGTGCCCTTGCCCACTTCCTTTGTCGTGAAAAAGGGCTCGAAAATCCTGTCCAGGTGCTCGTCCGGGATGCCGCAGCCCGTGTCCGAGCATTCGATCACCACCCGGCCTTTCATTGAATCGTGATACGTTTTCAATGTCAAGTCGCCTTTTGTATCCATGGACTCTGCGCTGTTGATGACGATATTCATGAAAACCTGCTGAAGCTGGTCCGCGTCGGCCGTGATGCGCGGCATGTCCCCGGCAAGCGACTTGACGATGGTGATGTTGCGAAACTGGGCCTGGCGCTCGATCATGGACAGCGATTTTTCAAGCAGGCCGTTGATGTCCACCTCGTCCTTGCTCGGCTCTTTCGGGCGCGCGAAGTCCAGCAGGTCTTTTACTATGTTCTTGCAACGCGTGGTTTCCTTGATGATCTTCTCCACGTTTTCGCGGTCCGGGTCGTCCTCCTTCATGTCCTCCAGAACGAGGTGAGCGTAGATCAGGACGCCTCCCAGGGGGTTGTTGATCTCATGGGCGATGCCCGCGGACAGCTTGCCCAGGGAGGCAAGCTTCTCGGACTGCACCATGCCGCGGTGCATCTCCCTGAGCTCTCTCGTTCTCTCGTCCACTTTTCTCTCCAGCGTCCTGCCCCAGTCGACGAGCTGCTCGTTGGCGTCCTTCAGGTCATCGGTCATCCTGTTGAAGGAGCTCGCGAGATGGCCGATTTCATCGCCGGATTTCACGTCGATCTTGTGGGACAGGTCGCCCCTGGATATTTTTTCCGTGGCGTCGACCATGGTCCGCAGCGGCCTGATAATGCTGGTCGTTGAAAAATACAGGATCACGAGAAGAAGAACGACGCAAACGCAGGCAATGCCCGCGAAGATCAGCATCACCCTGTTCTTGGCGTCGATGTAGGGCTTTTCCAGCAGCGCGACGGAGAGCATGCCGATGATGTTGTTTTCAATGTCCCTGATGGGCGCGTAGGATGCCAGGTACCAGTCATTGACGACGAATGCCCTCCTGGTCCAGGTCCTTCCTTCCACGAGCACGGCCCTTTCCACTTCCTCTGAAGCGAGCGTTCCCACGGCTCGGGCGCCGTCGCCGGCAAGGGCATTCGTGGATATGCGGAGGTTGGCGAGGAAAATTGTCGCCGTTCCCATGTCCACGCCCTTGTATGTCCGGTCCTTGTACACGGCTTCCTTTACACTGTCGACGATCTCGAAATTCCTGTTGAGCAGGATGCCGCCGAAAAGCACGCCGAGAACACGGTCATCCTCATCCACCACCGGCGCGGCCGCCATGAGCATCATGCCCGCGCCTTCCTCTTTTTCTGCGCGGTGAGAGGATTTCAACGCGTCGTCGCGGCCTATCAGGGCCTGCTTCGCCAGCCGGGGATCTTCCTGAAGGAGCTCGTCCCTCGAGAACATCGTCGTGCCTTCAGCCGCTTGTCCGCCCAGCGCCCTTTTCACAAGGGGCCTGCCCGACCTTTCGGCGTGCGCTTCAACCGCCCGGCTGAAACACAGCTCGACCCTGCCTTCAGGGCCGATCATCTCCAGGATGTCCAGGCCGTTATCCTCTTTAATGCGGCCGAGATTCTTCTTGAGAACGGCGTAATCCTTCCCTTTTTCAGCGGCCCGTATTCCCTCGCGCCTGGCCGTGAGCACGAGGGTCTGCTTCAGCTCGTAGAGCTTATGGTTATAAAGGATCCGGGCGGTCTCGAGGTCGAAGTTAACCTTATCCTGGGCCTGGGATATGATGATGTCCTCCACAAGCTTGTTGCCGAGGCTGAGCGTCAGCACGCCGCCCAGAACGATAACGGCAAGAAAGCTGGCGATGAGCTTTGTCCTCAGTGAAATGGTGCGAATGGTCATGTGCAGGCACGTTAATTTTCGAATGCAGAGTACATAGCATTATCAGGCCTTTTTTTCAATCTGGCCTGAAATTTGCACGGACTTCCAACCATGAAGCCGACCGCGACCTCTTACGGGGACGTTGGCAGTGGCAACCTGGTCCCGCGCGTGACGATCATCTGCCTTCTGCTTTTCATCTACGCTGCAGTCGGCCTCTGCCTCAACATCATCTGGGAAACAAGCGTGATCTACACGCACCTTGCCTACATACCCATCGTCTTGTCGGCAGTCTGGTGGGGGAGAAAGAGCCTGATCGTGGCCGCCGCCCTGGCTGCTTTGCTGCTTTTGTTCAACCTGCTGCATGTAAGCAGCGCTGCGCTTCCGAACGACCTGGCACGCTGCGGTTTCTTCGTGCTCGCGGCCCTTTTCGCAGGCGGAATGAGCGAGAAGATTCTTCTGGCGGGCAACGCGATCGCAGTCTCCGAGGAAAAGTACAGGCTGCTTATCGAAAACGCTCTGACCATGACCTTTGTCTACCGGGAGGATTTCAGGATAATCTATGCCAACCCCAGGTTCTTCAAGGTGCTGGCGTACCATGAAAAGGACCTTGCGGAAATCGACATCTGGGATATCATCTTCAAGGAGGACGCCGGTACCGTGAAAGAGCTGATCTCCGCGCGCCGCGAAAATCCTTTGGCCGACCTGCGTTACGAGTGCCGGTACGTCCGCAGGGACGGCAGGGTTCTCTGGATGGACGTGGCCAGCGGCGCCATCGATTTCAGGGAAGAGAAAGCGGTCCTGGTCAATGCCTACGACATCACTTCAAAAAAAGAGGCCGAGATTGAGCGCGAGCGCCTGGCCTCGCTGGCCAGGAAACAGGAAGAGCAGCTCGTCCACTCGACCCGGCTGGCCGAGCTCGGCGAGATGGCGGCCGCCGTCGCCCACGAGCTCAACCAGCCCCTGACGGGAATCAGGAATTTTGCGCGCAATGCCTTCTTCATGCTGGACCGGGACGCCGGCAGCACGGACGATGTAAAGGACAACCTGAACCACATATCGATCCAGGTGGACAGGGCATCGAGAATCATCAACCAGATGCGGGGCCTTGCCAGAAAGTCCGAAAGGGAGTTTGCGGCCGTCAGGATCAATGAGGTCATAAGGGAGAGCATCGACTTTCTTGGAGAGCAGCTGAAGGTCGCTGGTATCGAGGCGAGAGTCGAGCTCTCGGACGACGTGCCTGTAATCCTCGGAGACCGCATCAACCTCGAGCAGGTCATGCTGAACATCATCACGAACGCGCGCCAGGCCATGGAGGAATCGGAAGAACGCAGGCTTTCGGTCGCGTCAACGCATCAGGCGGGCACCCGCCTGCCGGTTGTCATAGAGATCTGCGACACGGGAAAAGGTTTCGACGGTTCCACGGCCGGGAAGGTCTTCACTCCCTTTTTCAGCACCAAGAAGCCGGGGCACGGCACGGGGCTGGGCCTGTCCATTTCACTCACGATCATCGAAAGCCACGGCGGCACGATCGAGGCCCGCGGCGAGCCCGGAAAAGGGGCGGCCTTCACGATAAGGCTTCCTTCCGCCCACGAACAGCCTGAGAGTGACGCAAGGGAAAAAAGCAATGAGCAAAGAAAAAAATAACGGCTGGGGCAGACCGGTCGTCGCGGTCATCGATGACGACGAGGCGACAAGGCTGTCCGTGGCCCAGATGCTCCGCCTGAGGAGCTATGCGGCCCAGACCTTCTCATCCGCCGAAGCCGCCCTTGCATGGCCGGGCCTTGCGGACGCCGAATGCGCGGTGGTGGACGTGAAAATGCCCGGTCTTTCCGGCGAGGAGTTCCTGGCGGAAATGACGAGAAAGAGCTACATGCCGCCCGCCATCATGATCACGGGCCATGGCGACGTGTCCATGGCCGTGCGATGCCTGAAGGCGGGCGCCTATGAT
>JBDRLK010000256.1:0-6210 GCA_043813155.1 Pseudomonadota bacterium
GAGGCGATCAAGCTGGGCGCCTTTGAATTCCTTGAAAAGCCGATGAAGCAGGAAGCCCTGGCCGCTGTTATAGGCGACGCCATGGTCACCTGCGAGCCCTCCGCATTGCTGGAAGAAACAAGGGACGAGCTGTCTCTGAAAATCGACGTGGCCGAACCCAGGACCGCAAAAAAACCGCCTCCGCCGCCGCCCGATGTGGCCAGGGGCGCGGCCGTTATCGGGCCTCTGCAGGATGTGCAGATTCCGGAAAAGATCGGACGCTACGTGGTCCTGGGCGTGATCGGGAAGGGAGGCATGGGTACGGTCTTCAAATGCCAGGACCCAATGCTCAAAAGGGAAGTGGCCGTCAAGGTCCTTCATATCGTCGATGACGTGCCGGAGCACCAGCAGGAGCTCATCAACAGGTTCAAGAGAGAGGCGGCGGCCGCGGCTACCCTGACACACCCGAGCATCGTCGGTGTCTATGACATGGGCCAGGACGAGATCAGCGGAGCGTGGTTCATCGTTATGGAGCTCCTGCAGGGCCGGGGCCTGCACGTGGTCCTTGACGAGAAGCAGATCCTGTTTGAATCCGAGGTCGTCACCCTGGGATTCCACCTGGCCGACGCGCTGGCCCACGCCCACGCGGCCGGCGTGGTCCACAGGGACATCAAGCCCTCGAACATCCTGATCCAGGCCGATGGCTCTGCAAAGCTTGTCGACTTCGGGCTCGCGGCGGTGAGGGGATGGAAAGTGACCGTTGGCGGCCGCGTGTTCGGGTCGCCAAGCTACATGTCCCCCGAGCGCATCAAGGGCGAGCCGGGCACGGCGCAGGGCGACCAGTTTTCGCTCGGAACAGTGCTCTACGAGTGCCTGGCCGGCGACAATCCCTTTGACGGCGATTCGCTGGAGGCCAAGGTCCTTCGCCTGCTCCAGCATGACCCGCCGGCCATCGGCGACTTCATACCCACGGTGCCTGAAAAGCTCTCGACCACGCTCAAGAGAATGCTGTCCAAGAGCGAGGGCGACAGGTTCCCGAAGATGGATGAAGTGGTGGAACTGTTACAGGAGGTCGGAAAAGAATTCGAGCTCGACCTGAAGCCCTACAAACCGCCGACCGTATCCGAAAATTGATTCTTGCAATTTTGTCGTGTCATCCCGAGGCATTGTTCAATCTCCCACACGTGTCATCCCGAGGCATTGTTCCAGATATCGCCGAGGGATCTAAAAACTCGAACTCATAGATCCCTCGGCTTCATCTGTATTGCTGCCTTCGGGATGACAATCGAGTTTGAATGCGTTTGCTGCCTTCGAGAGTCGACCTGGGTGACCTGGACCGCCTGTTGTATCTGAGAAAAATTAACAGGCCGGCAGCCGGCCGTCAACGATCAGCGCTCGCCTGGCGGGAAATAGAAGGTCATCGTTTCCCCGGAATCGCCGGGTATCTCGAACCCATAGGTGATGCAGTCCGAGTCGCCGATTACCTGCGCGTCCCATATCATGCCCCCCTCGCCAGGCTCGCACGGCTCGGCCCAGCATTCATAGTCCGTGTAACCGCAGACCATGATGTCGAACAGGCCTTCCGCCACGCGATAGGGGAAGTAGCAGCCGCAGTCGCACAGGTCGGAATCCATGCCGAAGAACGTGCCGTCCCAGTGGATGGTGATGGATTCCCCGGGCTCGAGCACGCGCACGGCCGGCATGAACGCGCAGTCGATGCAGCAGCCGTCCTCGTAATTTTCGCACGAAACCGTGCACCACGGCGGCACCCAGCTCACGCGGACCCTGTCCACGCCGATGACCTGTTCCATTGGGAAGTGATTGGTGATGTCGCCCCCGCCCTCGAGCGGGAAATAGTAAGGAATACCTGTCGGGTCGGAATCATTATTCTGGATTATAAAAGTAATGCCGTTGAAAGGTGGAAGCTCCTCCTCAGGCACATCGGCCGTGTCGGCCATATCCGCAACGTCCGGCAAATCGGGCATATCAACCGTGTCCGGCGCGTCCGGAACATCACGCCTGTCTTCCGCAGCCGGGTCCTGGACCGGATCCTGCCTCGCGTCGCTTCGTGAATCGAATCTCATGGCTTCGGACATGTAACAGGAGCAGAGAAAAAGGCAGGCCGCCAGCGAAATGCAGATCGCTGCGAATAATCGTCTGCGTGTCAGTGCGGATTTCTTCATCTCCATCATCCTTGCGTTAAGTCATTTAATCAACCGAACCAGCAGGTAACGGACAAAGTCGGGGACGTGTTGTTGTCCTCGTGGCACTCGGTGCGCTCGCCCGCGCCCGTGCCGTCGTCATCCACGACGTAGTGGAATATAAACGTCCCGCCCGCCTCCTCCGGCGGGATATCGAACACGATCGACACGGCCTCGCTTCCGCCGGGCATGATCGGCGTGGTGGTGCGGACAGTGCCGACCGCCTCGCGCGCCCCCTCCTCCGGCTCGCCGAGGTAAAACGTTACCGGGATGCCGGCCGCCGCGGTCAGGGCGCCGGCATTGCGCACGCGGCCGAAAATCTCGACGCTCTCCGGGCATCCCGACCCGTTCGCGTCGATTCCGTCCGGCACCAGGTCGGGCACCCACTGCTCGTTGCCCAGAAGCTGGTTCTGGCGAAAGGAGTTCGGCCCAACGCTTGCATCGAAGTGCGGGATCTCGCCCTCCGGCACCTCGCCGTGGGGCCCGATGTTCGTGACATGGTAGGTGTGCTGGTTCCAGACGGGCCGCGAGCCGGCCCATCGATCGAGCGAGTCGTGAAACGCGCGCACGCCGCCCGTTGCCCCGTTGCCGACCACGACAAACTCCGCGCGGCCGTCGCCGTCAATGTCGGCGACCACCGGGCCTTCCAGCCCGGTCGCCGAGCTGTTGGCAATGCTCAGCACGACCTCAAGCGTCGCCGTACCGTCATAGCGGTAGACGTACATCAGGTCCTCGTCCGCGTACACCACCTCGGCCACGCCGTCTCCCTCCAGGTCGAACACCGTGCTGCTGGTCACAGCGCTGTTGTCATTGGTCGTCGACGCGGCCAGGAGCGAGCAGTCGGCTTTGAAAATAGCGTAGCGCGACCTGCCCGCCACGCCGATCTCCGGCATGCCGTCGGGGTCGCCGTCAAAATCCGCGATGGTCGGGGCGCCCCCCACGCCGATGCTCGCCTCTTCCGGCGAGACAGGGCCGCACACCGTGGACCCGTCGTGGTTGAGCACGGACAGGGCCCCGGCCGCCACGTAGGCGATTTCCGGCTCGTCGTCCCCGTCCAGGTTGGCCACGGCTGCCACGCCTTCCGGAAGATCGTCCCGTGTCCAGTAGCGGCCCCCGCCCGCCCAGTAGGCCGTGCGGCCGATCAGGACTTCGAGCCCCTCCGTCCCGCTGTCCAGGTCAACGGCAATGGGAAGCGACGCCACGTTGCTCGAGGCGCACTCGGTGCTGATGCCCGGCCCGCCCGAGGCGCGCCATTTTGTCGAGCCGTCGCCGCCGTTGAGGACCAGGTCTCCGATGAGCACTTCCGGCTCGCCGTCCCCATCGAGGTCCGCGATGGCCGGCCCGCCGCCGGCCGTGGCCGTCTGCCCGGTTGCCTGCCAGACCTGAATCAGCGCCCCGTCCTCGATCCTGAACGCCGCGGGCGTAACATCGGCGTGCCACCCCCAGCGACCGCAGAAGCTGGACGTGCCCGCAAGGCCGGCCACGATTTCCGCGACCCCGTCCCCGTCGATGTCGCCTGCAGCGATCTGCGTCTGGTTCGCGAGCCTGTCGTCGGCAAGGTTCGCCTCCGCGTCCAGCGTTCCGGTGGCGCCGTCCAGCACGCGCAGCCACCCGTCATTGGTCGTGGCCGGGTTGTAGGCGATGACCGCGACTTCAGGCACGTCGCAGTCGGTCACGGCCCCGTCCCCGTCGTCGTCGTCCAGGTGGGCCACGACCGGCATCATGATCACGTGACGGGTGTCGCCGGCCGCGCTGCCCTCTCCGGCCCAGCTCCAGAGCAGCACAGGGTCGAACGCGCCCGGAGGCGGGACAAAGACGCACGCCTCGTCCACCGCGCCGGCAGGCACGCACCTGCCCAGTGCAGGGTCGCAGAACTCGCCCGGACCGCAGCCCATGCAGCGGTCGCAGGTGTCGCCCAAGTCGACGCATCCGTCCGAAAGACAGGTCTGGCCGGCCTCGCAGCAGATCGCGGGATCGCCGCACACGGGCCGATCGCCGCAGTCGGGCCTGCAGCGGCCCAGGTCGCAGATCTCCCCCCCGGCGCAGCACAGGGCGCCGCACAGACGCTCTTCAGGACACGGCCCGTCGCCAGGGTCGCCGTCAGCCGGATCTTCCGCGTCATCCTGCGGCACATCTAAAATCCCGTCCACGAGCATATCGGCCGGAACGTCCGCCGCCGTGTCGAAATCAGCGTCTGTCCCGTCGCCTTTGTCATCGCCGCACGCTGCAAGGCCGGCCGCACCAGCCAGCAGGAGCACGGCTGCCATCAACGTAGGCAAGGTTTTTTTTTCAAGCATGGATTCCCTCCACTTTATCCTGATTCATCGGCTTCTCCGGCAACTTTACCACACTTCAATCAGGGGTGGCGAGCCCATTTGAATGGATTTGCCCTTTACTCCGGCTTCATCTTCGCATAGATTGAGGAGCATGTATTACATAAGAATGCTTTTACCATCCGTGCTTCTGATTATTTTCGGCCTGG
This sequence comes from Pseudomonadota bacterium, assembly GCA_043813155.1. Taxonomy (GTDB): domain Bacteria; phylum Myxococcota_A; class Polyangia; order DRWM01; family DRWM01; genus JBDRLK01. The sequence goes on from JBDRLK010000256.1 coordinate 4,663, forward strand.
TGGCCGCTGCGAGCATTATCCTGCTTTTCATGAAGGATAAAAAACAGTTCAATCTGCTCGTTGCTATCCCGCAGGGGATTGTCGGTGCCCTATGCGGGCTGTGGGGCCTTTACGGTCTTCTCATGAGCCTCATGCGGATCGGCAATATCATGCATGGTTTTATTTTCTGGCTCCTCCTTTTCTTCGGAAGCGGGCTGCTCTTTCTTATGGGCGCGGCCCTGGTGGGCGGCACGATCATGACCATTATGAAGAACTCGGCAAAACCCGAAACAGTTGAAAAGCTAACAGGAATATTAAAGAAAGTTTATATTGTCGATGCGATCCTTGGGGTCTTGGTCATATTCTACGCCCTGGTGCGCATCATCCCCAATATATTCCCGGAGTTTTTCTTTCGCTAGCCCGGTCCTGTTATAAAGAAATCACCTGAACAGAAGAATGCCTTCGAAGTACCTTTGCATCTGCGGCCACGCGCCCGGCCCGAGCGAGTTGGTTTCCTCGTAATGGTCGCCGTCCGCCTGCTCGATGTAGGCGCCCGCTTCGGCCAGCTTGTAGTTGTAGGAAGGGATGATGTAGCCCAGGAAATCGTTCGTCGTCCCCCAGACCATGGGATACACGGCGCCAAGGTCATCGAGAAAATCGAACAGGTAGGGAGGACCCGGGGCCTGTGTCAGGTCGGGCAAATTGGGGTTGTCGGGGTAAGATAGAAGGTCACGGTCGATACCCCGGTCGTAGGCGCAGGCAGGCGTGCGGGAGCCGTCGTAGCCTCCCACGGCAAGCTCGGGCGTGAGCTCGCCGGGCACATTGATGGCCTGGGACTCCCCTATCCGCACCCACGATATCTCGGTGTCGAATTTCGGAAGGTTGTCGCCGGTCAGGAATCTTGTCCGGTCGTATCGTACTTCCCTGTTGTGGAGGTGCAGCACATCGTTGAGGATCAGGGCATGGAAACCGTAGTTTTCCACGGTCACCTCGAACTGCAGCACCCTGAAAGCCAGGGGGCATTCGTCCGCAGGCTCGGTCTCGTTCTCGATTGCCCTGAGAACGGCCACGGCCAGGTTTTCGCCGATGCATTGGACCTTGCCGAACTCGGGCATGAAATCGTCCCAGCTCGTGGGCTCCCATGTCTCTCCCTCCAGGTCTTCGCACGTCACGGCGAGCGGGTGGCCGATCTGGCTTCCAAAGGCGCCGTCCATGAACATGGCGATGCCGCCGACGCCCTCCAGGTCCGTGGACCCCCGGTGAATACCGCTCTCCACGCCTTGGCGAAGATAGTGCGGATAGTCGGACGAGATGCTGTGGTTCTTGTCGCCTGCGCTTTCAGGGTGGCCGCCCCAGTTGACGAGAACGGCAATGGTGGAATCGTCGGCAGCGTCGATAAACCTTACGGTTGTGATGGTTTCGATCAGGATGAAGGGGTCGCGGCCGTCCAGCGCGACATTGCAAAGGCCCCGCTCCGGGTGATCGTCGGGAACGGCCGTGCCGTAAGCGACTTTGGCCGGGACCATAGCCGCATAGGCTTCCCGGATGGTCTGCGCGGCCGTGTCGACC
>JBDRLK010000257.1:0-7906 GCA_043813155.1 Pseudomonadota bacterium
TCCCGGAGCAGGAAATGAATGGGGCGGCGCCGTTCACGCCGGGACCAAGGCTGACCTTGACCCTGGATTCCGGGGGCTTGAACTTCGTCACAAAGGCAAGGACAAAGGCCGTGGCCGCGAACGTGCCCGTTGCCACCCACAGGATGTCCGTGGCAAGGACGAGGCTCTCGCCTTCATCGGCAAGGTCATCGAATTTTTTCCGGTTGGCCGCGTTATCGGCAATCGACCCGTCCTCGAACCCCTGCAGGAAGCCGTCATACTCGTCCTGCTTGTCCAGGGCCAGGTAGCCCGTGGTGCCCGCGGCAACTGCGGCCGCAAGGCCGAGCGCGAAAAAACCCCAGAAATACGCCTTGTGGATTTTATGCCGGTCGCTCTTGAGCTTCACGTCGGCAGTTACGGGTTTTCCCTCGGCCAGCTCCAGGTCCCCTTCCCACGCCGCGTAGCCCTCCGCCATGACCTTCACCCTTACCACCCCGGCCGGCAGCTCGAGCGCCTTGATCGGGATCACCCCGGACTTTTTCCCTTCTATAAAGACCTCGGCCCCTTCCACGTTCGCCTTGATCTTCAGCTTGGCGGGCTTGCCCGTTACAGGAGGGTTGAGCGTCAGCAGCCTTTCCTCGTCCGCCTCCAGGACGACTTCTTTCACGTCTTTCCCGTACCCCCTGGCCTTGATGTAAACGGAAACCTTCCCGGCCTTGACCATTCCCTCCCACGGCGCCTTGCCCTTTTCCTTCCCGTCCACAACGATAACGGCCCCGGGCACGTCGCTGGCGACAATGAGCTTTGCCCACTTGACGATCTCTTCGAGCTCGAAATCGACCGTCATGGTCGCGCCGCCGGCAACCACGATGTCTTTCGACGTCGACTTGTACCCCTCGGCCGAAACGGAGACCGTGTGGGGCCCGGGCTCGACCTTGATCTTCCCCTCCAGGGGATAGGTGCCCGCGACCTTGCCCGCGATCATGATCTCCGCGCCCTTCACGTTGACCTCCACGTCCAGGTAAGCGATGATCTTGATCAGCGCGTCCAGCTCCTTGCGGACCTCCTCCTTTCTCTTGCCGGGGATATTGTCACCCGCCTCCTTCAGGTACTCTTGGAAATAGTCGATGGCCTCGATGTGCTTTCCGATCTTGGCGTAGCAGCGTCCGATATTGAAGAGGACCATGTAATGGGGCGAGACCTCGTAGGCCCAGTGAAACTCGGCGAGCGCTGCCGCGTATTCGCCATTGTTGAAAAACTCGACCCCCCTGGCAAATCGCTGCTTGGCCTCCTTGGACGCCTCGTCCCCGGCGCCCCCCTTTTTCTTCTGGCCGAACGCGGGGCCGGCAAACAGGCCCCATAACAAAAATACGGCAGCCATGACAATTGCCGCACCCGGCTTCATTCCTCTCATTATCTCACCCTTCTCGTTGTATTCATTGACTGATGGAATGCATAGTAAAAACAAAGCTACTCAATTTCAATAATAAAAACAACTTCTCACTCCTTGATACCGACTTTGTAATCCTGTATTTTGGTGTCAGGACATGAAAATCTGTCAGAAATGCTTTGAATCTTTTCCCGATGACTCGGGTTTCTGCCCCTTTGACGGGACCAGTCTGGAAATGCCGGACGACCCGTGGATCGGGAAAACCGTCACCAACAAGTACAGAATCATCGAAAGGATCGGGGAAGGGGGAATGGGGATCGTGTACAGGGCCATCCAGTTTCACCCGGAGCGGCAGGTCGCCCTGAAAATCCTGTCCCAGAAGCTGCTGAAGGACAAGGCCATGATGCAGCGGTTCGAGCGGGAGGCCATGGCCGTGGCCATGATCCAGCACGAGCACATCGTTGCCATCTACGACGCGGACAGCACGGAGGACGGCGTCCCCTATATCGCCATGGAGCTGCTGGAGGGCGAATCGCTCATGGACGTGCTGGGCAGGGGAAGAATCGATATGCAGCGGGCCGTCACGATCGTTATCCAGGTGTGCGAAGCCCTGGGGCCCATCCATGCCATGGGCATCATCCATCGCGATCTCAAGCCTGAAAACATTTTTCTTACAAAGACCCCGGATGACGGCGATTGCGTGAAAATATTCGATTTCGGCATAGCCCTTCTCAAGGACAAGCCGCGGCTCACGGAAAAGGATTTCGTGGTGGGAACGCCGGAATTCATGGCGCCGGAAATAATCACCGGGAAAAAAATCACCCCCATGGCCGACCTCTACTCGCTGGGGTGCATCTTTTACGAGATGCTCTGCGGCGAGCTCCCCTTCAAAGACACGAATCCCGTCGTGCTGGTCACCAAGCACGTTCACGAGCTGCCCCTGCCCCCTGACAGGAAGGACTCCAGCGTGCCGCTTGCACTGTCAAGCATGATCATGCGGCTGCTCGCGAAAAACCCGGAGCTGCGATACCAGGACGCCTACGCTCTCGTAAATGATCTTCGCTCGCTCAACATGATGAGGGACACGCTCCCGGCAAAGGTCGTCAAGACGGAGGCAGCCGGAAAAAAGAGGCTGGACATCAGGATGGAAGTGATTTCATCCCCCTCGGCCACGCATGAAAAATGGAAGGAGTTCCTCAGGTCAACGAAGGGCAAGTCCGCCGAGGTCACCAATGCCGTGGCGCTCATCAAGGAAATGGAAGCGCTGACCGCCAGGCTCGGCGAAATCGAAGCAAAAGAGGCGACGCTCAGCGAAAAACTGGCGAAACACGAAACATCGGACAACGAAACAAAAACAAGGCTGCGCCGCGCGCTCGAGGAGCTTGCCAGGGAGCTTTCCGTAAAGAAAGCCATGTCGCAATCCGAGACGGCGCAGCTGGGCGAGTATGACGGGAAGCTGCTTGACCTCGAGAACCGGCTGCGCGGCCTGGTTGCCGGGTCGGGCATCCTGGGCCGGGAGAGAATGTCGCCGGTCGCGATAAAGGACTGTGAAGACGCGGGCAAGCTTGCGAGCGGCTGGCTGCGGACCTTTGACAAGCTGAAGGGGCACGAAGAAAAAAAGGCGGCCTTCGAGCAGGAAATCAAGGACGTGGAGTTCCAGGTCAAGGAAATCCACGGCCGGCTCCAGTCTTTTGAATCGCAATCCTCGAAGACACAGGTGGACCTCTCCAGGCTGGAATCGGAAAAGCTCGAGATCAAGAACAGGCTGGGAGAGCTTTCCGTGATTTTCGGGGAAGCGGAATGATCCCGGTTTCGAAACAATAAACCCATCATGTTTTTATCGACGGAAGGAAGCCCGGCGTGAAGGTTCTTTTCATAAACAGCGGGATGCGCGGCGCGGGCCCGCAGGCTTACGGGGTCAACGCCACGTTCCCCTACGGCCTGGGCTACCTCATGGCCGTTTTGCGCCGGCGCGGGCACGGCGTCGAGCTCTGCGACCGATTTCTGCGGCAGGACGACTGGATCGAGCCTGACGGCTTCGACGTTGTGGGCGTATCCTGCTCCACTCCGCTGTTCAATGACTCGAGACACATTTTCGAGCGCATCGGCAGGCGAAAAGGCCTGAAGCTGATCGCGGGAGGCCCCCACGCCTCCATGTTCCCGGATTCCTTTCCCGGCAACGTGGACCACATCGTGTGCGGCGAGGCGGAGCAGGTCATCGCCCCCCTGGTCGAGGGCAAGATCGAGGACCGCCTCGTCCGGACGGAAAGGATGAAGGACATCGAGGGCCTTCCCATGGCGCCCTACGATATCTTCGCTTCAAAAGGCTACGGGACAGGCTCGTTCTTCTTCCCCGAGCTGCGCGCTCCCGTGTGGACCATGAGCACGGGAAGGGGCTGCCCCTTCAGCTGCTCGTTCTGCAGCGTAAAGGACATCTGGGGAAAGAAGGTCACCTCCTTCAGCGCCGAAAGAATCGTGGGGGAAGCAAAGCACGTTGCGGAAGCCTACGGCGTGCAATCGATATTCTTCAGGGAGGACAACTTCACGGTCAGCGAGAAGCGCGTGCGCAGGTTTTGCGAGCTCTTGATCGAGTCGGGCCTGGACATCGACTGGGGCTGCGAGTCGCGCTGCGACACCGTGTCGAAGGACACGCTGGCCCTCATGGTCAAAAGCGGCATGAAGGGCCTGTGGGTCGGCGTGGAGTCGGGAAGCCGCCGCATGCTGGACGTGCTGGTCAAGCAGCAGGCGCCGGAGCTCATGGAGGACTTCATCGTTGAGGCCAAGCGCCTCGGCGCAGCCGTCGGCGTTTCCATGATCCGCAACCACCCCGAAGAAACGCGCGATGACATCAACCAAACAAGGGCATGGCTCACGAGGGTCAAGCCGGACCATGTCTGGTGGAGCCCCTGGAGAGAGGAGTACGTAATGCCGAAGACCGGGAAGGACATCAGGGTCGCCGCCCTGCTGGGGGTCAGGAACGAGGCGACCACGCTGGCCGCGGCCGTGGAAAGCTGCAGGCCCCACGTGGACAAGGTGATCATCTCGGTCGATTCGATGAGCGAGGACGGCACGGCCGGGCTGGCCCGAAAACTTGCCGACGTGTGCGTGGAGCACGTGTGGGAGACGCCCGATCACCCGCACGGCAGCTTCGCGGCCTGCCGCAACCGCCTGCTCGAGCTCGCGGCCGAGCACGGCTGCGACTGGGGGCTTATCCTCGACGGCCACGAATACCTCGAGTCGAAACCCGGGTGCACGATAAAGAGCGTGATCCTCGAAAACCCTGCCGCCGACGCATTCGGCACGATCAACATGGTCGGCAACCTGCAGGTCCCCATGGTCAGGCTGCTTCGGGTTTCACCCGGCATCCGCTACAGCGGGGACATCCACACCGTGCCCGGGGGTTTCAAGAAGGAGGTCAGGACAGACAGGCTCTGGCTCTATCATGACAGGGAGGGCCAGGCCGGGCGATACGTGAGTCAGCGCGGCGAGCAGAGAAAAACGATGAGCGAGGCCATCCTTAAAAAGGCCATTGAAAAAAACCCGCGGGACAGTAGATCCCTTTTCTATCTCGGCCAGTCCTACAAGGAGACGGGGCAGTACGCAATAGCGGTTGAAACCCTGAAGCAGTACCTCGAGGTCTCGACGTTCACGGCCGAGCGCTGGGAAGCGTGGAATTATCTTCTCGTGTGCGCGAAAAACCTGAAGGACGACGCCCTGGTCCTGGAGTCGCTGGGCGGCGCTGCCCGCGAGCAGGACAGGGCCGAGACATGGTTTGAGTGGGGAAACTTCGAGTACCACGCGGGCCGCTACGAGCAGGCCCTCATGTACTACAGGCGGGCCTCGAACACGCCGAAACCCGGCCAGTACGTTTTCCTGAACGAGAGGTGCTACACCTGGGCGCCCTGCGACATGGCGGGCATGGCCTATCACAGGCTGAAAAACCCGCTGGCCGCCATCAGGGTGGCGTCCCTGGCCCTGCGCCGCGAGATGCCAGAAAAGGACCGCAATCGCATCGTGAACAACATCAAGTTCTGGTGCATCGACCTTGGCACGAAGCTGGACGAGCTGGAAATGAAGTCGGGAGTGCCGCATGAATGCAGGGGCTATTACGAGGTCAATGTCAAGGACATCGGCAACAGGGTTTAGAGTTGAACTTGATTTTATTTGTTTATTGACCTTGCGGCCGATTTTACTAAAGTGGCAATGAGTGGCGGATATTTTCAACCATTAATCGAGGGAGGACCGTATGCCTGGACCAGCGAGCAAGAGGAAAACAGCAAAGAAAAAAGCGACGAAGCCGGTAAAGAAGAAAACCGCCGCGAAAGGCAAGACAGCGAAGAAGAAGCCTGTCGCAAAACGCGTCGTGACAACGAAAAAAGCGGCCGTCATGAGGAAGCTCACGGACGCGATACCTGGAATAGAGGACAGGATCGTAGCCACGCCGGAAGCAAAAGCGGACGAGAAGGCTGTATCCTTTCTCGACGGGTCGGAGTTCGAGACCTCGCTCTACGCCACGAACGCAAAGGACCTGCCCGAGGTGCTGGCCATTATCGCGAAGGGCCTTAAAAACGAGCACGCTGTCTACATCAACGCGACGCACGACCCTGCGCAGCAGGAGGAGATCCGCCTTTCCTGCCTGACCCTTCGCTCCAGCCGAAGCTCACTCGACGCGTGGAGGCGCAGGTTCGCAAAGCGCATCGCACACGAGATGAGCGAGGAGAAGCGCCCCGGCAGGGGCGAAGCGCCCAAGGGCGCGACGCCGGCCGTATTCGGGCGCAAGGTTGCGGCCGATTTTCTTGGGAAAGTCGCATGGGGTCAGACCCTGATCGTCAGCGCGGCACGAACCGCTGCAGGCATTTTTTACGAGGAATCGGTCTCCATCGAGGTCGATGAGGGCAAGTGCATGGCGGGCAGGAGCTTCGGCAACATGGCGGGCGCCCCGGCATCGCTCTTCAGGGAGGAGCCGTCCCTCTACCTCATAAAGGAGGACTTTCCCTACGTGCGCTGCTCCGTGCACCTCGGCCTGGACTGCGGCGCGCCCTGGCGCGAGAAAATAGAGTATCGCAAGCTGGACGGGCTGGAGCAGCTTCTTTGCGGCGGCACGACAAAATTCTTCTGCTTTCCCTGCAAACCGCCCTGCTGCGACGAGATCCTGCTGTGCCTGAAGAAATGCTGCAAGTACTGCTTCCTTTGCAGGTGCTGCTGGTGCTGCTGCTGCTGCGGGGGCGTGCACGTTCAGGAATACGGCTATCCCATTACCGACGACCAGCACGCTGGCTGGGTCTGGAACATCATCTTCAGGAAAGCCCAGGTAAGGGTCAAGAACTGCCAGGCCACGGTTACCTGCGAGGGCGACGCTGTTGCCGCAGCCGATGGCGCGACCGGCGCCACGGGCCCGACCGGGCCGACAGGCCCGACGGGTCCTACGGGACCCACGGGAACAGATCCCGGACCGACAGGCCCAACAGGGCCGACCGGTGCGACGGGCCCTACCGGATCTGGAATGGGGCCCACGGGGCCCACGGGTGCTACCGGCCAGACTGGCCCAACGGGTCCGACCGGACCCACGGGATCGGGCATGGGACCCACGGGTCCCACGGGAGCCACGGGCGCGACCGGGTCAACAGGACCCACGGGATCGGGAATGGGACCCACGGGTCCGACCGGCCCAACCGGAACCGGAACGCCGGGCGCCACGGGAGCAACCGGCCCTACGGGAACTGGCACACCCGGCTCGCCTGGCTCAACGGGTCCTACCGGCCCGACAGGAGCCACGGGACCTACCGGATCTGGAATGGGACCGACCGGCCCAGCGGGTCCGACCGGACCCACGGGGACCGGAACGCCCGGCTCTCCAGGCGCAACGGGTTCCACAGGCCCTACCGGCCCAACGGGCAGCGGTACGCCGGGTTCTCCCGGTGCAACAGGAGCAACCGGCCCAACCGGCCCCACCGGGACCGGAACGCCCGGCTCTCCAGGCGCAACGGGTCCGACCGGCCCCACAGGCCCGACGGGCACCGGAACACCTGGTTCTCCGGGCGCTACAGGTTCCACGGGCCCGACCGGCCCGACCGGCAGCGGCACGCCTGGTTCTCCAGGCGCCACGGGCCCGACCGGCCCGACCGGAAGCGGCACGCCCGGCGCAACCGGCGCCACGGGATCTGTCGGTATTGCCGTTGTCGAGTCTGCACGCGTGAAAAAGACAACCCTATCCGGCCCTCCTCCGACGAACTCCGGGAAGATCACGGTCAATTTCACCGAGACATTCAGCGTGGCTCCCGCGCTCATGGTCAATGTGGTGATGAGAGGTTTCTGGGCCGTGTCTCCCGATGCCATGAACATGGGAGAGATGCCTCATGCGACAATCCAAAACCTTACATCAGCCGGTTTCGAGGCTATCATTCGTTACGAGGAAGGTGGACAGACCATGGAGGGCGTTAATGTGGAAGTGCTCTACATGGCGATTGAAAAAACTTAGGCCGAAATGCAGGCTCACTGAGCCCCTATTCCAAATACGTGCATATCAGGTTTGCCAGC
>JBDRLK010000258.1:0-9464 GCA_043813155.1 Pseudomonadota bacterium
GCCCCCCCGCGGCGGGCCTGGCACCACCACGTGGTCGCCGCCCGCCCTCGGCGTGCCTGGCACCCCCCCGGTGTAGCCGCACCCCCGCGGCGTGCCCGGCACCACCACGGTGTCGCCGCACGCCCTCGGCGTGCCCGGCACCACCACGGTGTAGCCGCACGCCCTCGGCGGGCCCGGCACCACCACGGTGTAGCCGCACGCCCTCGGCGTGCCCGGCACCACCACGGTGTAGCCGCACGCCCTCGGCGTGCCTTTTGAGCAGAACTTGAACGAAAAGAAAAACATGGCGCCCGCAAAATGCGCGGTTTTCGATCTCGACGGGGTGATCGCCGATTCGAGAAAGATGTACGTGCGCGCCATCGCCCTTTCCATGAAAGCGGCGGGCGTTCCCGCGCAGGAGGAGCAGGTAGAGAAAAACATCATGCCCGACGTGTCCGCCTGGGTGAAATCCATGAAGGAGGAGTTCGGCGCTGACGTTCTCATGCGGATCGTCATGCATGCCAGGGATTTTCTGACCCGGGAGGGCTGGAAGCTCGTGGAGCCCGTGACGACCGTCAAGCCGCTGCTGGATTATCTCAGGTCCGGGGGCTTTGCCATTGCCATGGCCACCAACTCGCCGAGCGCGTACGCGCTGAAGGTTCTCGAGCGTGCGGGCATCAGCGATTATTTCGGGCTCGTGGTCTCGTGCCAGGAGCAGGGAATGAAAAAGGATGCGTGCCTGACCTCGATACTCGAGCGGATCGGAGTCGAGCCCGGCAATGCGTATTATATCTGCGACACGGCCATGGACGTTACGAACGCCAACAGCGCCGGCGTGGGAGCGATCGTTGTTTTCACCGACATTGCCTGGGACTGGCCGGATCGGGCCAGGGTCGAGAAAGAGGGCCCGGCGACCGTGGCAGGCAGCATGGAGGATGTCATCGCATGGCTGAGGAGGGGATGAAAGCAGCGGCGCCCCGCGACAAGGCAATGCAGATTCTCACGGCCCTTGCGAGGATCTTCGGCGCCGGGAAATTCGTTCCCATTGCCTCGGCCCAGATCTCCGGCGTCTCCTACCTGAACCTGTCCGACGCGGGGCTCGATTTCCTGGAATCATTCGCCGCAGGCGGGGCGAAGGTCACCGTTCCGGCCATGCTCAATCCCTCGGGCATGGACCCGGACCAGTGGAGGGAGATGGGCATTGACGAGGCTTTCGCCGGCAGGCAGAAGCGGGTGATTGAAGCCTACCTCGCCATGGGGATTACCCCCACCTGCACCTGCACGCCCTACCTGGCCGGGCATGCGCCGCGCCGGGGTGAGCTTCTGGCCTGGGGAGAGTCGTCGGCGGTTGCGTACGTGAATTCCGTGATCGGCGCGAGGACGAACAGGGAGGGCGGCCCGGCCGCGCTCAGCGCGGCCATCGTCGGGCAGACGCCCCTGTACGGCCTTCATCTCGACGAGAACAGGCGGCCGGCCGCGTGCGTGCGCGTGGCGGCTCCACTGCGCTCGCAGGCGGATTACGGGGCGCTCGGCGTGGCGCTGGGGCGGAAGGGCTGCACCGGGATCCCTCTTATCACGTCGGATTTCGAGCCGACCGCCGAAGGGCTCAAGGCCCTGAGCGCTTCGCTTCCCACCTACACCGGCGCGGCCATGTTTCACTGGAAGCACACAACACCCGAGTGGGAGCAGTGGAAGGCGCCGGCCGGCGAGTTGACGATAACCGGGGAGGATATCGAAGCGGCCTTCATGGCGAGCCGCGACCGCGGGGGCGGGGTTGACGTTGTGTTTACGGGCTGCCCGCACGCGAGCCTCGAGGAGCTCGAAGCCGTTGCGGCCGGCGTGAGCGGCAAGGGGCTGAAGCTGCCTCTGTGGGTCTGCGCATCGCGCAGCGTCAGGGACGAGGCGGCCGGCCGCGGCCACGTTGAGGCCATTGAAAAGGCCGGCGGCAGGGTCCTGGCCGACACCTGCCTCGTCGTCGCTCCCCTGCCTGCCGGGATAAGGGGGGTCATGACGGACAGCGCAAAGGCCTGTTATTATCTGCGGGGGGTTCACGGGCTGAGCGTGCGCCTGGATTCGCTCGAGCGCTGCCTGGAATGCGCCATGGGCAAACGCTTGGTGCTGCGCGCCCCCGGCGCGCCGGATGAAGGCTCGGCCGGAAACAACACGGGGATAACGAACATGAAAACATTCACGCTGCAGGGCAGGGTCATCTGCGAGGGGAAGGCAAGGGCGCAGGCCGTGACATGCGGGCAGCCGCTTTCGTTTTTCGGCGGCGTTGACCCTGACCGGGGCATTGTCGTGGAAAAAGGGCACGAGCTCGAAGGCCGGAGCGTGGGCGGGGCCGTGCTCGTGTTTCCCCGCGGCAAGGGCAGCACCGTGGGATCCTACGTGCTGCAGCGGATGGCGAAAAATTCCACGTCTCCGGCGGCCATGGTTCTTGATCAATGCGACAGCGTCATTGCCGTGGGCGCCGTGATATCGCAGATTCCATGCGTGGACAAGGTGGACATAAATCTGATACATTGCGGGGACGAAGTAGAAATCAATGGCGGCGAAATAACGGTGTACAGGCAAGGGGAAAATGACTGAAAAAAGAAAGTACAGCGGCGGCGTGGTCGTCAAGCTGGGCGGGTCCGTCATCACGCACAAGAGCGCCGGCAGGCCGGCTGTCCGACGAGGCGTGATCGGCCGCCTGGCCGAAGAAATGGCATCCTGCGGCCGGGCCCCGCTGATCATCGTCCACGGCGCGGGCAGCTTCGGCCACACCATCGTCAACAAGACGCGGATAGACAGGAAAATAGAGGGCAAGGAGGGGCTCAGGTCGTGGTCAAAGGCGCAGCTGGCCCAGAACGACCTGAACCTGCAGGTCACATCCATTCTCCTGAAAAGGGGGATCGCGGCCTTTGCCTGCCAGCCCACGGGCATGGTCGTGCTGAAAGCGGGCAGGGTAAAGCATCTTGCCATGCCCGCGCTCAGGGGCCTGGTCTCTGCCGGGCTCGTTCCTGTTCTTTTCGGCGTGCCGGCCTTTGACGAGGAAAGGGAATGCACGATCCTGTCGGGCGACGTCCTGGCGCCCGCGCTTGCCCATCATCTCGGGATAGGGCTCGTGGTTCACGCCACCGATGTGGACGGTGTGTTCGAAGCCGATCCCGCGGTAGACAGGAAGGCCGCAAGGATTCCCGTTGTGGGCAGGAATAACTGGAGGCAGGTGCGCGGCCTCCTGGGCGGCTCGAGGAGCATCGATGTGACCGGGGGCATGAAGGGCAAAGTCTCTTCCATGGTCACCTGGGCCAGGAAAGGCGTAAGGGCCAGGATCGTGGACGCCACGATACCGGGACGACTGGGAGAGGCGCTGCGGGGCAAAGGGGTCGGAACGCTCATCGCGTGGTAGCCGTGCGGCCCTTCCGGGCCGCCGCTGCGGGGAAAAAAGCCCCTCACGCCAGGCCATTAGATGTGTTTCCCTTGACTTCAGCGTCAGGAATAAGTGAAGATGGGTTCTACAATGAATGGAAAGCTCATCATATTTGAAGGTGTCGACGGAGGCGGGACCACGACGCAGGCCAACCTTCTTCGCAACGCGCTTCTGGATCTCGATCTTCCGGTTCACGTTACGGAAGAGCCGAGCCAGGGTCCGGTGGGAAACCTCATAAGGCAGATCCTGCACGGACGGCTCATCAGCGTCACGCCCACGGGCATGGGGCCGCCCTCGTGGGGAGTCATGGCGCTTCTTTTCGCCGCGGACAGGCTGGACCATGTCGAGTCGGAGATTCTTCTCAATCTGCGCGACGGCATCAACGTGATTTCAGACCGGTACGTCTATTCGAGCGTGGTGTACCAGACCGTTACGTCGGGGGATGACGCGAACGAGGAATGGATAACAACGCTGAACAAGTATGCCCCGCCCGCGGATTTGATATTCTATCTCGACGTGGACGCCAGGGAGGCGCACCGCAGGAGGCTCGCGCGCAGGATCGGCCACGAGCTGTATGAAGACAGCGATCTCCAGGAAAAAATCGCGGAAAAGTACAAGAAGATCATGAACAGGATCAAGGCGGGCAGGGTCGTCATGGTCGACGGCAACGCTTCTGTGGCCAAGGTTCACGAAACATGTCTTGCCGAGGTCAGGCCGCTCCTCGGGCTTTGACCCGCTCGCGCCACTCTTACCGGTCAGTCAGCTCTTATCGCTTCTGCTCTGCCACAGCTCGCCCAGCCAGCCGCCGAGGCAGCTGAGGCCGAAGAATATGGGACCCATGAAAAGAAACATGAGCAGGCCGGGCGCGCCTGATTTCGGCGCCACCATGACGAAGAGAAGGGCAAGGGCGATGGATGAGGCAATGGCCGGCTCGAAGATCGTTCTTCGCCTGGAAACTCTGCCGATGACGATTCCGGCAGCGAGGAAGGAGACGCTCAGAACGAGGGTAAACAGGATGAGCGAGATGATCATGCCCGGGCCCACGCCCGGCTTGAGAAGGTTGATGACGATGTGTTCGCCGCCCGAAAAAACAGCGCTCAGTGCGCCTGCTACAAGCATGACCGTTACGATAATGACACCGTAAATGAAGGTTCCTCCGGCCACCCAGCCCACGGACAGGCCCCGCTCGATTTTTTCCCTGGCCGAGACCACCTGGGCGGTCCTGATACCCGTTGGCAGCATGCTCCAGCGGAAGGGCGATACTTTTCGGAAATGGTAGAAGGCCAGGAACGTCAGCAAGCCCATGAAGAGGATCAGAGGAAAGATGGATAGCACCAGCGTGGGGTGTCGCGACAGAAGCATGGCGTCATACAGGCCGTGAAATCCGATGGCGATGGAGAAACAGGAAAAAAACAGCGCGAGCCCCCTGACCCCCCTGATCCTGAACCGCCACATGCCGATTCCCCAGGCCCACGCCGTTGCAAAGAGAATGTGCGCGGGAACCGTCAGGACGGCGCGCATGATGTATATGTCCGAGCCGAACCGGATGCAGTAAATGGCGTTTTCCATCGACGCGAAACCGAGCGCGGCGGCGGCGCCGTAAACAAGCGCGTCCATGGGCTCGTCGAAAATATTTTTATTCGAAGCCACGACCAGGATGGCCCCCATTTTACAGAACTCCTCCACCGGTCCGATGACGAAAAAGCTGGAAACAAAAACGGAAAACAGGTCTCCCCGCAGCGACCCCTCCCAGTAGGGAAAAACGAGCATATCGACGAGCTGTTCTCCCAGCGCTGCCGGGAACGTTGCGAGGATTCCTAGAAAGAACGTGAAGGCAATCCATTTTTTCGGCTCGGGATCGTACTTGTCCAGGCGCCAAACGACCCACAGGTAGAACAGGCCGGGCAGGAACGAGCTGAAAAAGACAATTGCGGCCATGGCTGATTGAACCTTTTGGAGCCTGATTCCACCTATTAATTAATTAAACCGATAGTATAACAGGGCTGAATATCATCCTGTTGAAATATGATCCTTCTAACATTGATTTAGGGTAAAAGTAAATGCTATAATGACATATGGACATTTCGCAGTGAGGATTCATACTGAAAGCAGTAGGGTTGATTTTCATATCATGTATGCCTTGAGGTGGTTCGGGTTCGCGCGGTGAGCTGGGCTGGAAAAGAGTGAGCCAGTGACTGTCCGGGAAAAATTTTATAGATTATTTCAGCATCCCGTCTTTATTACCGCTGTTCTGTCCATGATCATGCACATCGCCTTTGTTCCGCTCGTGGTCACGGTACTGATCGACAAGGAGCGGGAAATCGAGTACACGCCCATCTTTTTCAAGGCGCTGGACAGGGACCTGGCTGTCCGGGACATCAAGGAGGATCCCGGGGAGCCGGAGTATGACCCCCCTGAAAAGCCTCCCGAGGGCCAGGTGGTCGATGCGCCCCTGCCGCCCGATGTGAATGACAAGCACGAGGTGGATGAAAAGGACGTGAAATTCGTTTCCGATAAAACGGTAAGGACAAAAACAGAATCGAAATCCCCGGCCGTCATGGCGGGAGCGTACGATATCGGCTCTGTTCCGGCAGGTCCCGAAGAGCTGCAGGATCAGCTGGACACGCCGGGCGCCGTCATGCCGGAGATGATCGCCGGGGAGCTTCTCAAGGAATCGGAAAAAGGAAAGAAGCCGCTGGGAACGGATCTTCTGACCATGGAGGAATCTCCCCCCGGATCCGCGATTCAGCTCCTGCCCACGCTCAAGGCCGTGGCGGAAGCGGTCAAGGGGAGCGGCCTGGACAAGCTGGACGATGTTGAAGAAGGCGAAAAGACCCTGCTGAACACGACCGAATGGAAGCACGCAGGGTTCTTCATCAGGGTCAAGAACGCCGTGGCTCAGTACTGGCACCCGGGCAGCGCGTTTCTCATGTACGATCCCACGGGAAGGGTCTACGGCTACAAGGACAGGGAAACCGTGGTCAAGGTCGTGCTGGACTGCAAGGGCACGATCAAGCACCTCTACGTCGCCAACCCGAGCGGGGCAAAATTCCTGGACGACGAGGCGCTCGGGGCCTTGAAGAGCGCGGCGCCGTTTAACAATCCTCCCCAACCTCTCTGCGACCCCGAGGACAAGATCATTGTTTTCAACTTCGGCTTTTTCGTCAAGGTCGGCGACAAGCCCATCATCCGCGTCAAGAAGTACAAGTACTAGAGGCCCGCCGTCATGGCCCGCAGTGCGGCCCTCCAGGGCCGCCTGGCGGGGCCAAAGCCCCGCACACCATGCGGCGTCAGGGGCTCTTAAATCAGTTGCAAAAATCGCCCGCCCGGTGTAAGTAGGCTGTTCGTTGGAAATAGATGCAAACTTCATGGGGGAAATCTACTCGGTTGCCTGCACGGTCATGTGGGCGGCTGCGGTCGTCCTCTTCAAGAAATCGGGCGAAACGGTTGATCCTTTTTCCCTTAACATGTTCAAAAACGTCCTGGCCCTGGTGCTCTTCACGCCGACCGTTCTTCTGGCCGGTGACAGCCTTTTCCCTGCTGATTCCGCGTGGAGCTTCGGCGTGCTGGCCGTGAGCGGGATTCTCGGCATCTCAATCGCGGACACGCTCCTTTTCATGTGCCTCAACAGGCTGGGTGCGAGCCTTACCGCTATCGTGGACTGCATGTACGCGCCCTCGGCGCTGTTCATTGCCTTCGTGCTGTTCGGCGAGAAGATCGGCACATGGACTATCGTGGGAGCCGCGCTCATTATTTCGGCGATTCTGATCGGGTCGTTGAAAAGAAGGGATTTCAAGATGAAGACCGGCGACCTGGTCGCCGGCATTGTTTACGGGGCTCTGTCCATGTTTTTCATGGCCTTCGGCATCGTCATGATCAAGAAACCCATATTCGGGCACGAGCCTGTCCTCGAGAACCAGCCCCTGCTCTGGGTCACGTGGTTCAGGCTTCTGGCGGGAACGGCCGCCATGGTGCTGGTCAGCCTCATGCTCCCGAAACCGGGGCGTTTTTATACGGTTTTTCGGTTTTCCGCCGTTTGGAAAACCATGGTGCCCGCTTCCATCCTCGGAACCTATCTATCCATGGTCGTGTGGCTGCTTGGCTGGAAGCTCATCGAATCAGCCGGCGTGGCCGCCGTGCTCAACCAGCTGACCCTGATTTTCGTCATGATTTTCGCCGGCGTCTTTCTCAAGGAAAAGATCGATCTGCGCAAGATCCTCGCGGTATTCATGGCCCTGGCGGGCGGGATCATCACCGTGCTCGGCTAAGTACAGCGCCCCGCAAGTTAGGGACCAGCCTTGTAGCGAGGCTGCGGATGTGGAGCCGGATCGCGAGCGCGCCCGCAGCGCCCGATGGAGGCGTAGCAGGGCTACATCGACGAGGGCGCGAGGACGCAAGCCGCGAGACGGCCGGCAGGCGCGCCCGCAGTAGTGAGTGGTCCCTTACTTGCGGGGCGCTGTACTTAGTAAGCGCCGATTCTTCCGTAATCGGAGGCTGCGAAGACCCGGAATTCTCTGAAGACAGCCGCTCCCTTGTCCGGCAGTTCATTGACGGAAAATGCCTGTTGGCCATATCGGCGCACACGCTGCGTGAGCTGGGCGGCGCGCCCGAAGCAGTGAGAAAAAACCTTCTGGACGTACCGGTTGAATTCCAGGTTATCCTGGAAGATTCTCCCGAGGCCGCGGAGCTTGCCGATGCGTATCTCAGAAGGGGTGTACTCAGTCCGGGTTCCCGCGCCGATGCGCTTCATGTTGCATTGGCAACCATTGGCCGGGTTGACGTGCTTGCAAGCTGGAACTTCAAGCATCCGGTCAATCTGAGCAGGATCAGGCTCTTTCACTCTGTAAACATTGAATTGGGTTTCAACGAAATTGAAATCAGGTCACCCAGGGAGCTGCTGCGCTATGAAGAATAAAAGTTTCGATGCCGTCGCGTGGATGAGAAAGAGACGGATGGAAATCGATGAGGAAGACAAAGAACTGAGCTGGGCGGAAAAAGCCGAAAAAACGCTTCAGCTGCTCGAAAAAGATCTACTCTGGGAACGGTTGAAGAGCCGCGTCACGAAACAGGGATCTGCACGCTCTCTTCACAAAGAAATTCAATCCAAGTGACCTGGTTTTCACTCGATCCCGTCATGGTTGTTACGGCGGCGGGGGGTAGCAGCCGTCCCCGCCGCAGGACCCGTGGTCCTCGCAGCAGGGGTCCGTGCAGGTGCGGTAGCCGGGGATGCCGCCGCTGGTGCAGCAGGCCAGGCCGGCGCGGCAGGACGACGAAGGGGACGATCCCCAGCAGTCCTGTCCGACCTCTTTCATGAGGCAGTCGTCGTCGGCCACGCAGCCGTCCACGTCGCTGAAATTCCCCACGCGGCCGCAATCGCAGGAAGGCCCGACGCAGGGGTCGGCCAGATTGGGGATGCCGCAGTGGAAATGCCCGCAGCTTTCGCCGGACTCGTGCCAGGTGCCGCCCGTGTCCTCGCATATCTCCTGCGCGCCGGCGGCCTCGCACATCATGTCGGCCGCGCACCCTGTATACGGGCTGAAGTTGCGGTGGGGTCCGCAGTCGCAGGAATCAACGCAGGAATCGCAGTCGTTCTCCCTGCCGCAGGTAAAACCGCAGATGCACTCGCTGGCCGGGTACCATGTCCCTCGCGTGGCCCGGCACATTTCCTCGGCCCCGCAGTCCGTGTCGTCCACGCATCCCACGCCCGCTTCAAAAGTCCTCCCCGGCTCGCAGCGGCACGTGTCGGCCAGGCACTCCTCAGGCCCGAGAACGCCGCAGTAAAACCTGCAGAACCCGGCCTCCCGAGTGAACCACTGGCCGCCCGTGGCCTTGCACAGGGCGCCGGGGCAGGTCGACTGGACAGCCTCGCACTCCTCGAGCGAGGTGAACGCGCCCTCGCAGCCGTCGCCCGAGCATGCGCAGCCGACGATCGAAAAACACTTCCGGCCGTTCCAGAAGGCGCCGAGAAAAACCGATATGAGGCAGTCGATGCACATGTCGTCCGCCACGTCCATGGGCTCGCAGCCCGCATCGTAGCAGTCGATGCGCGCGCCAACGCACTCGGTCACCGTAT
>JBDRLK010000259.1:0-5990 GCA_043813155.1 Pseudomonadota bacterium
CAGCGTACATCGAGTACGCTTTGGTCGGTCGCTCCGGGCGCGCTCGCGATCTGCCTCGGCGGATGCGCCCTCGTTTTGTATACTTTATTTCTTTACGCCTCCTTAGACTCCGGTTGACATAAAATATTCCCGCGTAATCCACGCAATTTACTAGTTATAGCAAAATGACGATTGCGTGAAAAGGGGAGAGGGTGAAAAAGGGGGAAAAGCCCTTTTTCACTTCTTGCAGCTCGCGATTTTTTTCTTGACCGATTCCTTCCGCTCGTCCGACTTGGAAGCCTCGCCGAGGTATTTATTGTAATACTCGGTTGCCTTCTTGCACTTCTTGTCGCACAGGTAGGAGTCGGCAAGGGCCAGCATGGCCTCCGGGCTGTCCGGCTTTAGTTTCAGCGCTTGTTCAAAGGCCGTGGCCGCCTTGCCGCACTTGCCCATGGCGAGCCAGCACTGGCCCGTTTCGGTCTGGAGCGAGAAGGTCTCCTTTGCATCGGAGGGGAACTTTGACAGTATTTCCAGCGTTCGCTCGGGTTTTCCAGCCAGCCGCAGCTCCCTGGCCGCCTTGAACGGAATGGTCAGGTCGGCCCCGGCGGCAATGGTGACCTTGGAAACGAGGGCTTCGAGCTCTGTTGAAGCTTCCTGCTTCTTTCCGAGCTTCGTGAGGAGAGCGGCAATGTTTAATTTGAGGGCGATGAGGGAGCTGTCCCTCTTGACAGCCTTCCTGTACGCGTTCACGGCCTCCTCGAGCTTTCCCCTGGCCGTTTCAATGTCTCCCACGGCGATCAGCGCATCGGTGTCCTTGGCGTCGATCTTTGACGCCGCGAGGTAGGCGCTGACGGCCGCGTCGGGATTGTTCCATTCCTCGTAGAGATAGCCAAGGTTGAACTGGGCCTCGAAATAATTGGGATCGGCCTTCAGGGCCTCCTTGAACAGCTTTCCGGCTTCCTTGAAGCTCTTTTTTTCCTGCAGGATGACGGCAAGGTTGTTCATGGCCTCGGGAAGGTCCGGCTTTCTTTCCAGCGCCTCCCTGTACATCTTCTCGGCTTCGTCCTTTTTACCCTGCTGCGCAAGCACCATGGCGCTGTAATAGTAACCCCTGTGATCCTCGGGATGGGAAGCCACCACCTTCTTGAAAATTTCGGCTGCCTTGTCCAGGTTTCCCGTCAGGTAGGCCTGCTCGCCGCTCTTGACCAGGGAATCGGCGCTCCCGGACCCCTTCTTGTCCTTCTTCCCTTCCGCGATCCCTGCCAGGGCAATCCCCATGACCACGACCAGCCAGAAACACGTCGAGTGAAGCGTTGACAGGCCATTGTTTTTCATTGTTAATTCCTGATTTTCTGTTTTATTTAGACGTTGCGCGGAAGAAAAAATTCCGGCTTCTTGCTTCGGACTTCCGGCTCCTGAATCAATCGAGCTCTTTCTCCAGGTCGGACAGGTCGGGCAATTCGTTCAGGTTGGGCATGAGCGTGATCTCGATCCGCCTGTTCTGCGCCTTGCCGTCTTCGGAGCTGTTGTCGCCGATGGGCTGGTACTCGGAGTATCCCGCGGCCGACAGGCTGACGGGACTCACCCCCATTTCCTGCATGAATTTCACCACGGCCACGGCCCTGGCCGTGCTGAGCTCCCAGTTGGACGGGTACTTGGCGCTCTTGATCGGAACGTTGTCCGTGTGCCCGGCAACGAGGAACTCACGGTCCGGGATCTCAACGAGAACAGCGGCGACTTCCGTCAACGTGGCCTGGCCCTCCTCGCTCAGGGCGGACTTTCCCGAAGGGAAAAGAATGGCCGAGGGGAGCTCCAGGAACATCTTGCCGTCCCTGATCTTCACTTTGAGCTTGCCTGCCGCGATCAGGCTCTTGAACTTGGACAGCATGTTTTTAAGCGTTTCCAGCCTCTTCTTGGCCATCTCCTGTTTCTTTTTCAGCTCTTCGTTGATGGCCTTGGCATCGGCGAGCTCGGAATCGAGCTCGCCCAGTTCGATGCCGAGCTTGTTGAGCTTTGATCTGAGGGCGGTATTTTCAGCCATGAGCTCGCTGATCTTCTCCATTTCCGTCTCACGCAGCAGCTTCAACTCGTCGTATTCCTTCTGCAGCCGGCTGTACTTGTTGGACAGTGCATCGTATTCCTCCTGGGACGGGCCGCAGGAGATGCCGGCTGCCATGATGAGCACCGTGAAAAAAATGATAGTGCTGGGTTTCATCGGAACCTCCACGGGACGGAAAAAATCCGCCATTTGGGTGTTATTCAAGCTCTTTTTCCAGGTCGGACAGGTCCGGGAGCTCATCCAGGTTGGGCATGAGCGTGATCTCGATCCGCCTGTTCTGTGTCTTGCCGTCGTCGGAATCGTTGCCTGCCGTGGGCTGGTATTCCGAGTATCCCGCAGCCGACAGGGTCGTGGGCGCCACGCCGTTTGCCTGGAGAAACTCGACAACGGAAACGCCCCTGGCGGTGGAAAGGTGCCAGTTGGACTTGAATTTCTGGGTCTTGATCGGGACATTGTCCGTGTGCCCGGCCACCTGGAATTCCCTGTCCGCGATCTGCGACAGGACCGCAGCTACCTCGGTCAGCGTGGCCTGGCCCTCTTCGCTCAGGTCGGCTTTGCCCGAAGGGAAGAGAATGGCCGAGGGCAGCTCGAGCACCATCTTGCCGTTCTTGACCTTCACCTTCAGCTTGCCGGCCTCGATCATGGTCTTGAACTTGGTCAGCATGTTTTTCATGACCGACAGCCTTGCCTTGGCGGCAGCCTCTTTCTTCTTCATCTCGTCGATCATTTTCTGCTTTGCCGCAATGTCCTTCGTCTTGGCGTCCAGGTCCTTCTGGACATCGGAATACTTGGCGTCGAGGGACGCCTTGTCGAACCCCAGCTTCGCCAGCTCCTCCTGCAGGGCGGAGTTATATTCCTCGAGCTTCGTGATCTGGGTTTCCAGGTCCTGCTTGACCCCGGCATGCTCCTTCTTCACGGAGTCCATGGTCTTTTCCATGTCTGCAATCTGATCCTTGTATTTCCCGCAGCAGCCCGCAACAAAAAGCGCAGCGGCTGCGGCGACGGCCAGGCCCGCCATAGAGCTTGCAATCCCTGATTTTTTCATTTTAATTTTCCTTCCTTCTTTCTTTTGAGCCTGTCCGAAAACCTGATCCTGCTGCGGCGCCTCGTGCATTTCGCGACGGATCGGGCTTTCGGACAGGCTCCTCTTGAATGATTTTAACCTCTGAACGACAAATACCATTGAATGATACTTGAGTATCATGAGACTTCAATAGATATTTTAAAATTTATTGTCAAGACCAGGAAACGAGATAAATTGCCCTTGAAATCATGCGCCGGATTTTGCATGCGCGCTTGACTTTTTTACGGATTAACCTCATGTTTTATAATTCACGCCGGGAAGGGGCGGCTTCAGCCGCCCGTTACGGGAGGATGAAGCCTCCCCTGCCCTTGGTTGTGAGAAGAACAAGCAGCGAACAGGAGGAAGAAAATGGCCAGGTACATGTTTTCATCGGAGTCTGTCACGGAAGGTCATCCGGACAAGATATGCGACCAGATATCGGATGCCATTCTCGATTCCTGTCTGGCCGACGACCCGAGGGCGAGAGTCGCCTGCGAGACCATGGTCAAGACGGGCATGGCGATCATTGCCGGAGAGATCACGACATCCACGTGGGTCGATATGCCCCAGGTCATCAGGGAGACCATCAAGGAGATCGGGTACAACGACTCGACCATGGGATTCGACTTTGAAACCTGCGCCGTCCTGACGGCCATCGAGAAGCAGTCGCCCGACATTTCCCAGGGCGTGTCGGAGGGGGAGGGGATGTACAAGGAGCAGGGCGCCGGCGACCAGGGAATCATGTTCGGCTATGCCTGCAGGGAAACGAAGGAGCTCATGCCGCTGCCGATCATGCTCGCGCACAGGCTGGCCCGGAGGCTCGCGGAGGTCAGGAAGAAGAACATGCTCGATTTTCTCCTTCCGGACGGAAAAAGCCAGGTCACCGTGGAATATGACAACGGCACCCCCGTTCGAGCCGACACGATCGTCGTGTCTTCCCAGCACGTCGCCGACGTGTCGTACGACAATCTGAAAGAGGGGATCATCGAGACCGTCGTGAAACCCGTCATCCCGGCGGAGCTCATCAAGGGTGACGTGACCTATTATATCAACCCCACGGGACGGTTCGTGCTGGGAGGGCCTTACGCGGACTCGGGCCTCACGGGGAGGAAGATAATCGTCGACACGTACGGCGGCTTCGGGCACCACGGCGGGGGCTGCTTCAGCGGGAAGGACCCATCGAAAGTCGACAGGACGGCCAGCTATTACGCCAGGTACATCGCGAAGAACCTCGTGGCCTCGGGAGTTGCGGACAAAGTAGAGATACAGCTGGCCTATGCCATCGGCGTGGCGCAGCCCGTATCCGTGCACGTGACAACGTTCGGCACAGGGAAGGTGGACGAGGAAAGGATCGACAAGTACGTCATGGAAAAATTCGACATGCGCCCGCGCGCCATGATCGAGGAGCTGAATCTCATCCGCCCCATTTTCAAGCAGACCGCGGCCTACGGCCACTTCGGCAGAATTGAGCCGGACTTCACCTGGGAAAAAATCGACCGCGCCGGGCAGATCAAGTCGGACCTCCTGTAATCATCAGCCGGTCTTGTCGATGACAATGTCATCCTCCTCATAGCTTTCGACAGGCATGTCGTCAATCTCTTTTTCCACGGTCGCTGAAGCGTCCGTCCCGGGCGAATCGTCTCCGGCCGGCTTGCTTTCATCTTCATTCCCCTCTTTTTTATTGCTGCCGGTCTTGCTCTTCTTGCCGGGTTTGTCTTTCTTTTTTTTCTTCTTTTCCGAGTTCTTGATTTTATTCTTTGACGGCACGAGAAGAACCGTTCCCGGCTTGACGAAATCGGGGTTTTTGAGGTTGTTGATCGAGACGATCTTGGAGATGGACGTGTCGAACTTCTTGGCTATGAGAAACAGGTTGTCGCCGTCCTTGACCTTGTATTTTGCGCACCTGCTTTCGAGGAATTTGTCTTCGCTGTCCTGATCTTTCTTGTTCATGGCCTTGCCGCTGTAGGTGCCGTCGGGAAGCTTTATTTTCATGCCCGGCTTGATGCTGTCCTCGTTCTTGATCCCGTTGATGGCTTTCAGCTCCTTGTACGATACATCGTAGAGAACGGCGATGGCGGACAGCGTGTCTCCCTTTTTCACCTCGTACACGCCCTTGGAAAAGGTTTTCTGCTTGTGCTGCTTGGGAATGATGATCTTCCAGCCCGCAAGGAAGCCCTGGCCTTCCATCATGCCGTTCGCCTTGAGGAGCGCGTCCGTCTCGACGCCGTATTTTTTTGCGATCTTTGCCGGCGATTCGCCCTTTTTCACCGTGTGGCCCATGAAGGGCATGGGCGCCACGTGCGGCAGATGGGGGATGGACGGGTGCATGAGCGGCGCGGGGTCCCTGAGCTCGCCGTTGTCGAACCACATGAAATGAAGATGCGGGCCCCTGGAAATTCCCGTATTGCCCACGGCCGCGATTTTCTGCCTGGCCTTGACCCTCATGCCGGGCTGCACGTAGTACTTGCTCAGGTGAGCGTAGAGAGTGACCCATCCTCCGGGATGAACGATGATGATCGTTTTACCGTAGCCGCTCTTGGTGTTGGCCCAGGCAACGATGCCGTAGGTGGCGGCCAGGACAGGCGTGCCCTGGGGGGCCACGATATCCAGGGCCTTGTGCTTTCCGTCCTTGCCTGAGCCGAATCCCCTGCCGAATCTCCCGCCCGGGACCGGCCACTTGAAGTATTTCGGCCTGTTTTCTCCCCCCGCCGCTTCCTGGATTTTCTTGGGAATCTTGCCCCACAGCAGGTCGGCCACGAGCCCGGCCTTGTGTATCCCCAGCTCATCGGCGCGCTTCTTCCACTCGGCCTTGCCCTCCTTTTTACCGCTTTTTTCCTCTTCCTTATTGCCGGTGCCGCCCGTGTCCTCGCTATTATCCTCGTCGCCCGG
>JBDRLK010000260.1:0-2686 GCA_043813155.1 Pseudomonadota bacterium
CACAGCGGTATATTCAGAAGGGGCAGATCGACAAGGCAATTGCGGAGTACAAAAAGGTTATAGAAAATGATCCGGGCGACACAAGGCACATGCAGAAGCTCGGAGAGCTGCTTGTCAGGCAGGGCGTGCGCCAGGAAGCCATCGCCCTGTACCTCAAGCTGGCAGACATTCTCATTAAACAGGGGTTCTCCAATCGCGCCATATCGATCTACAAGCAGATCCTGCAGCTCAACCCTCTCTTAATCCCCGTCTACATAAAGCTTTCAGAGATATTCAAGACCCTCGGCCTCGCCAAGGACGCCCGGCTGTTCAACCAGAGGGCGGTCGAGATCGTCCAGAAATCCGGCACGATCGAAGACGTTTATAAGCTTCTTGCGAAAATCATCGAAATCGATCCCGAAGACGCCATAAGCAGGATCGCTCTCGCGGAAACCTGCCTGAAGATGAAAAACACAAAGATGGCGATCGAGCAGTTCGAGGCGGCCCTGCCCCTGCTCAGGGAGCAGCATCTCGATGATCTCTTCATCCGGGCCGCGGAACGTCTCCTCTACCACACGCCGAGCAATGTCCTGCTCTGCAGGGAGCTTTCGATTCTCTACATGAACAGGAAGGAGCTCCCCAAGGCCATGAAGCTGCTGCTTCACTGCCGCAAGCTGGACCCTGAAGACCTGGAAACGCTCGATCTTCTGATCGCGCATTTCATGTCATCCAAGAATGCCGCGAAAGCCGTCCTCGTGCTGCTGGAAAAGGCCAAGCTGCTCAGGAAGAAAGGCCGCGACAGCCTGGCCATTGACGCGTTCAAGAAAATCCTGGAGTTCGATCCAGGCAACGCGGAGGCCAGGAAACAGCTCGAGGCCGCAGGCCTCCGGCCGCCGCCCGAAGCGAAACCCCGGCCGCAGCCCCCTGCGGCGCCAAAGCCCAGGCCGCGGCCGCCTGCGCCGAAACCAAAACCTTTCGTGCGGGAGCCGATGCCCTCGATGCTCTCCGTGGAGGTCGAGCTTTCCGACATGGAGCCGGACGAAGCCCCGCCGCAGCTGGAAGCGCTGACCGATGTTGAAGGCAAGCTCATCAATGAGGCTGAAATATTCGTCAAGTACGGCCTCAAGGAAAAAGCTCTGGACCACCTTTTCAAAGGCCTGGAAGAGACAGGCAACTCCGTGAACATCAGGGAAAAAATCAAGGACATCTATCTCGATCTTGGCGAAATTCAGCTCGGCCTGGAACAGCTCTTCCTCCTGGCCCAGCAGATCAAGGATTCGCAGAAGCCGAGGGCCGAGCTTTACCTGAAAGAGATTCTGCTCATCAACCCCGACGACATGAAGGCGCAGAAAATGCTTCAGGTCATAACCGGAATGAGCGCACCGCCGGCTGCGGAAGCGCCCGAAGTGCCGGTTGTGCCCCTGGAAAGGATTGTCGAGCCCGCGCCCGCAGGGCCCGCGGCGGGTCCGGCCGGTTATGAAAGCTTCCTCGAAGAGGAAACCGTGGACTCCAGACATGCCGACTCCGCGCCTGACCTGCAGGGCATGGAAGAGCCTTTCATCGACGACACCTTTCCTCCATTGAACCGCCCGTCACTGGCGCGCATTTCCAGGGCCGAGATCACTGCGCTCGAAACGGAGACTGCCGAAGATTTCGGCCCGGCTGCCGGAAAAAAGGCGGCCGCGCCGGCGCCGCCGCCGGAACCGGAGACCGAGCCCGTGCGGGAACAGGCGTTTTCCGTCGAGGTCGAGCGCGGCCCGAGACTGCCCAATCTCGACCAGGTGCTCGACGAGGCCGATTTCTTCGCGTCCCAGGGGCTCGCCCAGGAAGCCATGATGCTCCTCGAGGACCTGCTTGCCCAGTATCCGGGCAACAAGCTCCTCGCGGATAAAATCGCGGAATACAAAGGCGGCGCAGGGGCGGCCAAGCAGGCCGCGCTTGACGAGGCCCTTATGGACGCCCCGGAATTTTCGCAGGATATCTCTCTTACCGAGCCCGTTACCACGACCGAATGGGAGAGAGAAGACATCTCCACGTCCCAGGCCGCCGATGAAGCCATTGCGGCGCTTGATGAAATCGAGCAGATCATTGCGCCTTCCGGTGCGGGAGCGCTTCCGGACGCAGGCTATGATTTCGCCGCGGAGGCGCCCAGAGCGTCCCAGGTGGATGATGCGCAAACCCACCACGATCTCGGCATTGCCTACATGGAAATGGGCCTGTGGGACCAGGCCGTGTCGGAATTCAGGAGAGCTGCGGACAATCCCCAGCTGGAAGCGACTTCCTACAACCTCCTGGGCAACTGCCTTGTGGCAGCCGGCAATATTGACGACGCCATCAAGGAATATAAAATGGGCCTGTTCGCAAAGAACAAATCCCAGGAACAGGAGCTGAACCTGTACTATGACATTGCCGAGGCATATATTCAGCTGGGCGATTTGAAGGAGTCTCTTTATTACCTGCAGAACATCAAGAAAAAGGACGCCAAGTACAAAGACGTGGGAAAAAGGATACTGGAAATCACGGCGGACTACAATAAATCGCTCCGGGCAAAAGACTCGCGGGCGGCTCGAAAGCGAGCGAGCATCTCTCCTAAAGAAAGCGCCAAGGAAGTGGACGATGCTTTTGACGCTCTCTTCGGCGGATTCCTGGACGAAAAGACGGAGCCTTCGGGTGCGTCATTTTGTGCAGGGCTCCGCAGCCGGCACGT
>JBDRLK010000261.1:0-12950 GCA_043813155.1 Pseudomonadota bacterium
AGCCGCGATCCCGAGATGGCCCGCACACTCGATATCGTCCCCCGGGGGCGCGAACCAGGTATGCGCCAGGGGATCGAACCTGCATGGCTTTCCCTCGGGATCATGCCATGACCCTATCCATATCCTGTCCTCGAGGTCGGCTGTAATGCCGTAGCCCCATCCCGGCCCGCAGATCCCACGAGGCTTGCTGATGATCGGTCCTTTCACTTTCGTCTGACTACGAAAGGCCTGGATCGCCCCGTCCCCGCATCCATAGCACGTGGACCATACCCACCCTTCCGAATCCATCACCGCGCCGAAAGGCGATATATCGATCTCGACCGTATCCAGGACATTGCCCCTGTCCGGGTCGAGCCTGTAGAACGTGTTGTTGCACATGGACCCGACCCATGGGTAGCCTTCACGATGGTCCGAGTCGCCGAAATCAATGACAACCGCGTTCAGGCTTCCCTGGCTGCAGATTCCTGCCTCGGGCAGCGGCCTTGTCCACAGAACACACTCATCCGTGTCCGGAGCAAACACATCGTCACATGAGGTCGATGTCTGGAGAATCCCGTCTGCGCCGGAATAGCAGTATCGTGGGTCCCCGGCGATTTTCGTCACGCTCCCGGTTGAGGCAAAGGCTCGATTCACAATGTACACATTGCCGTTGCCGTCAACCGCGGTCCTGGACGCAAAGTCCGTGCTCGTGCCCCACAGCCCCACCCTGTAGCGTGCTATGCATTCACCGCTTCTCAGATCTATCTTGGACACCGTCCCATCATTGTAATGGGTTATCCATGCATAGGCCGCGTCGATCAGATCTCTTCCCAGCATGACGCAGCATGGAGGATCACCCATTGAAAGCCCATCCATAATACTGTCAGGGTCGGCAGGCGGACAGATCTCCCCCTCGGTCTCGCAACCCGGGCCGCACGACAGGCAATAGTCAAGCCCCAGGGCCGTGGCGCCCGGCTCATTGTCCGGGACCAGGCCGCAGCCCCACAGAAGCACTGCCGTAGAAACAATGGCGCCGATGCTTTTCATGCTTTTTCCTTTCAATTTGTTAACCCCTTTTTATCAATAGCAATGGAACGTTGTGTAAATCGATACAAAAACCGGGCACTGGCCGTCCGTGCTTACCTTTTTCTCCACGGATATCTCGAGATACCTTCCCAGGCCGGCGCGGGCTTCATGAAATACCGATTCAATATCCTTTGGAGGCGCGGAAGGAGGCGTCACGGCCATGGTGACCATGGGCGCGGTTTCGAGATCCTCGACAGTGTCCGCGCTTCTTCCGTAGATCGTTACCAAACTGTTGCTCGGCGTGGTGATGTCCCAGCTTATCTCGCCCCAGCGATCCAGGATGGTTACATCGCATCGCTCGAACACGCGCGTCCATGTTGAGATGGATCTCCTGAGATCATGGCGTATACCGGCAAAAAGGCCGTAGGCATCGGAAGAATACGCGCCCGTTGTAAATGTGTCCCAGCTGCCAGTGTCCGGATCGATCCTCGTTATTCTTTGACACGTGGCGTTGGCAACCCAGACCTTGCCGAAGGCATCGGTTGATACACCGTGCGGGCCGCACCCGACATTGAAATACTGCTGGTCCCCGCCGTCATCCGCATTGAAGCGCCACACTTTCCCGTGCTCCCAACAGGCCGACCACATCCTTCCGTCATGGCCGGCAGCAATCCCAAGGTGGCCGGCGCATTCTATCGCACTGCCCGGGGGCGCAAACCACGTGTGCGCCTGCGGATCGTACCTGCACGGCTTTCCCCCGGGATCAAGCCATGACCCGACCCAGATCCTGCCCTCGTTGTCGACTGTAATGCCGTAACCCCACCCCGGCCCGCAGATTCCCCTGGGTTTTCCTATGACCGCCCCCTTTTCCAAAGTCTCGGAGTGAAAGGCCTGGATCGCGCCGTCCCCACACCCCCGGCACGTGGACCATATCCAGCCTTCGTTGTCCATGACAGCGCCAAAGGGTGGAATATCGATCTCCATGAAGTCGAGCACAGCGCCCGTGTCGGGATCGAGCTTGTAAAGTGTATTGGTGCAGAGCGATCCTGCCCAGGGAAAGCCTTCCTCGTGCTCGTCATCGCCGTAATCAACGACTAATGAATGCATGCTCCCTTGGCTGCAGGTCCCGGCTTCCGGCAGGGATGCTGTCCACAAAACACATTCATCGCTGCTTAAAGAAAGGATGTTACCGCAGGACGTCGAGGTCTGGAGAATCCTGTCTTCTCCTGGATCGCAGAACCTCTGGTCCCCGGCAATTTTGGTTATGCTTCCGATCATTCCGGGCGCCCTGGAGGCGATATACACATTGCCCTGTCCGTCCACAGCCACCCCGGACGGGCTGTCGCTGCCCGTCCCGGTCAGGCCCACTTTATAGCGTGCAATGCAGTCGCCGCTTCTCAGATCCATCTTGGAAGCCTGGCCTATGGTGTGATGGGGAATCCATGCGTAGGCCGCATCAATGCGATCCAGCCATCCCCGCCAGCACGGATCCTCGCCCGGGTCGATAAACCCCTCGGTCCTGCAGGTCGGGTCGCAGGTGCCGCAGGGGTAGAGGGGCATGAGGCTGGTGCCCGGCTCATTGTCCGGGACCAGGCCGCAGCCGGAAAGAAACGCCAAGGCCAAAACGAAGATCGAGATGGAAAATTGGTGTGGAAGGCATGGCACGATTCTCCCTGGCATGAATTTCTTCTCTGAAAAGTAAAGATTAAATGCATGATCCATACCATCGTGAAAGCTGGTGGACACTGTATTGTTGGGAAAAAACGAATCGAAAACCAGGCGAATTTCGCAGCAATCAGTTGGCAATCAGCCCGATGTGTACCTTTTTCAATGAATCATGCACTTTTTTCATACCTGTTATCGAATTGCATTCTCATTTTCCCGCAAAAATGATAAACTGGAAGCCATGAACAGCGTGAACGAAATCAAGACGAAATCTTCCGCAGCCATCCTGGCTTTAACAATCGTTTTCTTCAGCTCCGGCGCGCCGGCCTGGAACCAGATGACGGACACGGGCACGGGAGCCCCGCTGGCGCACACGGGCAACTGCCTGCGCTGGACGCTGAACGTCGGCGGGCCGGGGGAAATCATAGATCATGAAACGCTCGAGGACCTGGCGGTCCAGGCCTTTGCCGGGTGGAGCGCGGTGGGATGTTCGTACATGCAGATGCACAAGCAGGCCGTGTCGAGCTGCGACTGCGACCAGATAGGGCTTCAGCTGGACGGCCGCAACAACAACCTCGTACGCTGGTGCGAGGGCACCCTTCCGGCCGGCTATCCCGAGGGCACGCTTTCGATCATGGCCGTGACCAACGACCCTGAGACCGGCGAAATCAACGACACGGGCGTAATCCTCAACGCCGCCGCCATCATGCTGTCCGTGGGCGAGGAGAACATCGAGGCTGTGTACTTCAACACCGTGCTGCACCACATCGGCCACCTGCTCGGCCTTGCCGACAGCGAAGTCCTCGAGGCTGTCATGTACCCGGCCAATGCCATGGCCGGAGAGCGGCTCGCGCTGCACGAAGACGATATCGAGGCCCTGTGCACGATCTATCCTGTCGACGACGACCCCGGCGAGTGCAATGCTCCGGAAAACGAGCCGGAACCGTGCACGACCGGGCCCAACGGGGATGGCGGCGACGGGGAAAACGGATGCGGATGCATGATAACGGGGAAACACGGCAATGACGGCGGCGCATTCCTGTCCCTCCTGCTCCTGCTGGCCCTTTGCGGCGCGGCCGGAACTCGTGTATCGTAGAAGAGCATGGAGCTGAACACGTACATCATCACCACTTTTTTAAGCCTTGTTGCAAACCTCGGCCTCAGCATCGCCGTGCTCACCTTTGACCCCAAAAACAGGGTCAACAGGATATACGCCCTCCTGGCTTTCAGCGTCACGTTCTGGGCCCTCATGAAGCTCGGCCAGGCCTTTGCCGCAACGCCGGAGACGGCGACACTGTGCTACAGGATCGGAGGGCTGTGCTGGGTTTTCCTTCCCATCACCTATGTTCATTTTGTCTCCGCCTACATGAACAGGACAATCTTCGGCACGGGCAGGTATTCCGGGCCGCTTCTGCTTCTTGTGGCCGCCTCGATTTATATCGCCCTCTGGGTGGACGGCCTGATGATAAAGGACATGATCCCCGGTCCATGGGGACTGACGCATGTCCCGGGCCCCCTCGCCCCCATGGCCTACCAGCCCTATCTGCTTGCCGTCTTTGTCTACGCAACCGTGGAGCTCTCCCGGTTCGCCGTGAAAGCAAAAGGGGGCAGCGAGCGGGCCAGGACACTGCTGATCATCACCGGCATCATCCTGCCCCTGGCCGGCGGCGCGATCACGGAGATGTTCCTGCCCATCTGGGGCATTCACGTCTTCGAGCTTGCGGTCCCCCTCACCACGATCAATGCCGGGCTCATCGCTTATGCCATCCTCAGATACAAGATTTTCTTGATAACATTCGAGTACGCGGCCAGCACCATCATCGACACGATGGGGGATTCGCTCATTGTCGTGGACAACGAAGGCATTGTATCGCTTGTCAACCCGGCCACCGAGAAGCTCCTTGGCTGGAAGGCGGACGAAATCAAGGGCAGGCACATCAACGAGTTCATGGCCCAGCGCCTTTTCTCGGAAAAATACAAGCGCGAAACAGAGGCCAGGGGTATTACCAAATCGGATGTAGTCTTTCTCGACAAGGAGGGGACATCCATCCACATCAGCCTGTCCGTGTCCGCCGTGGGTAAAAAGGACGGCGCCGCCGCCGGTTACGTGCTCGTGGCAAGAGACGTGCGGGAAACGAAGAAGCTCATCAGCCAGATCGAGGCGGCCAGGGAAAAGCTGGAAGAGCTCGCCGTTACCGACCCTCTCACCGAGGTGTACAACCGCAGGTTCCTGATGCTCAAGCTGAAGGAGGAGCATCACAGGGCCCTTCGCTACCGCCACCCCTTTTCCATCGCGCTCGTTGACCTGGACAGGTTCAAGGAAATCAATGACCGCTTCGGCCACAGCAAGGGCGACAAGGTCCTGAAAACCATCGCCGGCTGGCTCAAATCGAGCACGAGGGCCACCGACACGGTCGCCAGGTTCGGGGGCGACGAGTTCGTTCTCGTCCTTCCGGAAACAAGGAAGGACGCCGCCCTCACGATCACCGACAGAATCAGGGAGGACCTCGAAGGCGACATCCTGCCCGAAAAGTACAGGTTCGTTACCGCGAGCATCGGTGTGGCGTCGTTCGACCCCGAGCATCCGGAAGCTTCCGGCATTGACGTGGAAAAGCTCCTGGCGCTCGCCGATGAGGCCCTGTACCACGCCAAGAACCTGGGCAGGAACAGGGTCGTCCACGCCGATGATTCCACTGAAGACGCCGGGCAATTCAGACCCTCGAATCCCCCGGACACCGTCAACTGACAGCCCGCCAGAGTACCTTATGCCTCCCCTGCCCGGGGCATAATGAGATGGGTTCTAATTACCCGACGGCTTGAGAACAACCGTGACTTTCGAGGGAAGCTGCTTGATGGGTGAGGTCTGTTCGGGAAGCGTTCCGTAGTTGATGTCCTTCTGGAAGGTCCCGCCCATCAGTATCTCCTCCAGGGTAATCGTCACGTAGAGGTTCAGCTGGTCAACGGCAAGCGGCTTGAGGAACTCCTCGGGCCCTCTCAGGAGAACCGAAACCTTGGACGGCTTGATCTTGAGGTCCTTGAAATCCTCCTTGCCCTCGATGGAAAGCGGGACGTCCCTGAACCACCTGTCCATCAGCTTGTACACGATTTTCACGATCGCCGTCGCCTTTTCATCGTCCAGCGTGATGTGGGACAGCTTGGGAGGCGACAGGTTCACCTTGATCTCGTGCGTGCCCGGCATGAGCTCATCGACGTAGATCGCCTGCGTGTCCCAATCCGTGATCTTCTTCATGGAGCTTTCCGCTCCTTTTATCCTGACCTTTTCAGGAACGACCTCGACGGGCGTCCTCAGGACCCTGCCGGAAGGCGGAACGCCTTCGATGGAGGGAACGATGGGGACCTTTTTCTCCACCCTCCGCTCATAGCGCAGCGGAATGGAATCAGGATAAAACCTGACCACGTTGACGGCCTTGGGAAGCGCCTCGATAATGCTCTCGTCAAAGGTAAACACCTTGGACTGGAAATCCGAGACGGAAATGACCAGGGGTCCGATGTCCTCGCCCTTCAGGCTCTTGAGGGTCGACATGGGGCCTTCGAGCTTCATGGCCACCTGCGACGGAAACTCGGAGACCAGGATGTAATCGTCCGTGGGTGTCTCCATGATCGCGATAATGTCCGTCGTAATGGTCCTGGTGCCCATTCTTTCCGTCTGGAACGAGTAAAAGAAGATCAGCGAACAGGCGACGGCAATAACCTTGTACCCCAGGTTGTCGAAAAGAACCCCTCTTAGGTACTTTTCCGCCTTGTCTTCTTTTACCGTCTTCATTTGCTTCCAAGAAACTCGGCAAACACTTCGGGGTCATCGAGCGAAGCCTCGCCGTCGCCCTTCTTCTCCGCGTCCTTGCCCTTCTTACCGTCCCCGTCCTTGGCCCCGGTCTTCTTTTTCTCCTTCGAGAGCATCACCGTGGGCCTGACCTTTCCGCGCTTCTGGAGGGCGCCCCAGAAATTCCACATGCTCTTCTCCGCCCGTTCCTTCCTCCTGAACTTCACGTCGAGAAGGCTTCTCAGGTCCGCCATGCTCACGGACTGGACAAGGTTGCCGTTGAAACACATTGAGATCGCGCCGGTCTCTTCCGACACGACAATGGCCACGCCGTCCGTTTCCTCCGTAATGCCGATGGCCGCCCTGTGCCTCGTTCCCAGGTCCTTGGGAAGATCCGATCTCGGCGTCAGGTGCCGGATAATGACCGCGGCCTTGTAAATCCTGAAATTGCGAATGACCACCGCGCCGTCATGCAGGGGATTTTCAAAGGAGGGGATGAAAATGGAAAACAGGGCTTCTCTCGTCAGCGCGCTGTCCACCTCCACTCCCTCGGAAGCAAAGGCGTCGAGATCCGCCTTCCCTTCGAAAATGATAATGGCGCCTATCCTCTTGCTCGCAAGGGCCCCGGCGGCCTGGACCACCTCCTCGATGGCCTTTGCCTGGATTATGGGACCGCTTCTGCGGAACGTCCCCATGCGGCCCAACCCCCTGCGTATGTCGTCCTGGAAAATGATCAGCGCGAAAATCACGAAAATAGAAAGCTTCGAGAAAAAGGCGTCGAAAAGATTGCTCAGCGTGGCCAGCCCGAACTGTTCCGAGAACAGGTAAATGAGGTAGATGGCGGCAAAGCCGATGGCCATGGCAAGGGTCCTCGTGCCCCGCACCATGAGCAGCACCCTGTAGATGATGTAGGCTACAATGGCGATGTCGGCTATTTTTATCAGGAACTCGAGCGTGGTCGTGCCGGCAAACGGCTCCGCCAGGAATTTCAGTACGTGATCCACTGTTTACATTGTCCCCTACGCTTTTTCCATATTACAATCTCTCATGGAAAAAGCAATCATTGCCGCCTGTTTCATGACTTTCACGTCATGAACCCTCAGGAAATGCGCCCCGCCGAGAACGGCCGCCGTGACGGCCGCCGCCGTCCCCCCCAGCCTGTCGTGCACTTCCGCCCCGGTGTACGCGCCGATGAACGATTTGCGGGACGGACCCACCATGACAGGCTTTCCAAGAGAGGCCAGGAAACCGACATCGCCGAGAATCCTGACGTTGTGCTGCGCTGTTTTCGCAAAACCTATCCCCGGGTCTACGATAATGCAGGAGCCCGGCACGCCGGCATCCTGCGCAGCGCGGATTGCCTCGCTGAGCTCTGCCGATACCTCGCCGAAAAGGTCATCGTAGTGCACGTCCTTCTGCATGTCCGACGGCGCTTTTCTCGAATGCATCAGGACGATCGGGACCTCGAGGCGCGCCGCCGTGCGCGCCATGGCCGGATCGAATCTCAGCCCGCTGATATCGTTAACGAGGTCGGCCCCCTCCCCCACGGCCGCTTCAGCCACGCTTGCCTTGGTCGTATCCACGGAAACCGGTATATCCGTTTTCTTCCGGATGAGCCTTATGACGGGAAGGACCCTCTCGAGCTCCTCTTCGGCAGAGACCGACCGCGAGGACGGACGCGTGCTCTCTCCCCCGATGTCGATCATGTCGGCCCCCTCCTCGACCATCTCGAGGCACCGTGAAGCGGCTTTTTCAGGGCTGGCATGTTCCCCCCCGTCAGAGAATGAATCAGGCGTAATGTTCAGAATCCCCACAATGTAGGGCCTCTTGAAATCGAATATCCGGTTTCCGACTGTCAGCGGTTCCAAGGGCATCGCTAATCCCGTGAATGTGTGCACGTGGTTACAGGAAAATGTCTTAAGTGTCTTCGGTTACCGGGGTGAAGACCGGTGACTTCTCACCCTCCTCTTCGCCGTCCTTGACCTCTTCCATTCCTTTTTCCTTCCGCTCTCTCTTCTCTTTCTTCCACTGCTTGCTCCGGGCGAGCGGCTTGCCTTCGATCACCATGTCGATCTCCGCGGTGTCCAGCACCTCGTATTCGAGCAGCGCTGCGACAAGCCTCTCGAGGCTTTGCCTGTTATCGAGGATGATCGTCTTCGCCCTTTCGTAGGACCCCATGATGATGCCGCGCACTTCGGTGTCGATTTCGATAGCCGTCCTCTCGCTGTAATCCTGGTGCTGCGCTATTTCCCGCCCGAGGAAGATGGCCTCATCCTTCCTGCCCAGGGCCATGGGGCCGATCTTGTCGCTCATTCCCCATTCACAGACCATCTTTCTTGCAATCTCCGAGGCCTGCTCGATGTCCTGCCCCGCGCCGGTTGTCTGCTGGTTCAGGAATATTTCCTCCGCCAGTCTCCCTCCCATCAGAATGGTGATCTGGTTCAGGGAGAATTCCTTTGAAACATTGTAGCGGTCCTCTTCGGGCAGCTGCTGCGTGGCCCCGAGCGCCCTGCCGCGCGGAATGATGGTAACCTTGTGGACGGGATCCGTCCCGGGAACCATTCTTGCCACCAGCGTGTGTCCTGCTTCGTGGTAGGCGGTCGTGCGCTTCTCCTTTTCGCTGATCACCATGCTGCGCCGTTCCGATCCCATGAGCAGCTTGTCCTTGGCCAGGTCGAAATCGTCCAACTCCACCTGGTCTTTGTTCACCCTGGCCGCCAGGAGCGCAGCTTCATTGGCTAGATTCTCCAGATCGGCGCCCGAAAAGCCGGGCGTGCCCCTGGCAACGACCTCCAGGTCCAGTTCCTCGTCCAGGGTGATTTTGCGCGTGTGCACCTTCAGGATGCCTATCCTTCCCGTCAGGTCGGGCCGCGGCACGACGATCCTCCTGTCAAACCTGCCGGCCCGCAGGATCGCCGGGTCGAGAACGTCCGGACGGTTTGTTGCCGCGATGATGATGACGCCGTCGTTGGACTCGAAACCGTCCATTTCCACGAGCAGCTGGTTGAGTGTCTGCTCCCTTTCATCGTGGCCGCCGCCCAGGCCCGCGCCCCTCAACCTGCCCACGGCGTCGATTTCATCGATGAAGATAATGCAGGGGGCGTTCTTCTTGCCCTGCTCGAACAGATCTCTTACCCTTGATGCGCCCACGCCCACGAACATCTCCACGAAATCACTGCCGGAAATGGAGAAAAAGGGAACACCGGCTTCCCCGGCAATAGCACGTGCAAGGAGCGTTTTGCCGGTTCCGGGCGCTCCCATGAGAAGCACGCCTTTCGGTATCCTGCCGCCGAGACGCTGGAATTTTTTCGGGTTCTTGAGAAAATCGATAATTTCTTCGAGCTCGTCAAGCACCTCGTCAATGCCCGCAACGTCCCTGAACGTCACCCTGTTGCGCTTCTCGTCGACCAGCCTTGCCCTGCTCTTGCCGAAGCTCATGGCCTTGCCGCTGCCGACCTGGATCTGGCGCATCATGATGAAAAAAATAACGACGATCAGGATCAGGGGCAGATAGGTGACCAGGAGGCTTGTCATGAAGCTGCCCTCATCCTTGCTCATATAGCTGACCTTGATGCCTTTTTCCTCGAGCTCCTTCCTGACCCCCTCATCGTAGGGGCCGAAAGTCACGCGCCCTTCCTCATCGCCCTTATCCGTCAGGATTTTGTATTCATACTTGTTGGTCTTCAGGTTAATGGCCACGGAGCGGACTTTACCCGAGGGAATGTCACTGCTCTTGAAAATATGGTAGCCCACGACCTGGTTGTTTGAGGAATCCAGCCACAGATTGTACACAAAAAACAGCCCGGCCAGAATAATCACCCAGATGAGAATCGTTTTATAGGATTGCTTCATTACAAAATATCCGATATCAAATTTGTTGTGTTGAAATCATTCTGATTCAACATCATTTGCACGGTCTTAAAAAAAAATGGACTCGGGGTCCATTCGAAAACTCTGCCAGACAATTGAGCCTAATATTAAATACCTCACATATTATAAATCAAATTCATGTTTTTTCCAACAATAAAACGCCTGTTTTGTTGTTTTTATTGATATGGGACTGTTTTGGATGTAAACAACTGGATAATCACTTCATGAAAATCCCCCCTCCATACTTCATGGCCGCAGCCTGGCGCAGCCTGGCGCTCCTGCTGCTGTTTTCACCATCCTGCAGTGAAAAAAAAGCCTCGACTGACGCTGCCGGCGCCGGCGCCCCGGTCGACCCCGGAATCGCGCCGGATAAAGCCGACGCTGCGCCGCAGCCCTCCACGTTTCCGGCCGCCGTCATGGGTCATACCTACGAGGGGCAGTTCAAGAAGGCCCTTGGACTGCTCGACAAGGACCGGCCGCAGGAGGCGGCCCTCATCCTCCAGGGCCTGGAAGGGAAGATGGGCGCGGTCACGGACTACCACCTGTATTACCTGAGCAAGGCGCTCCTGGCGCTCAAAAAGCCCGCGGAGGCGCACAAGCACCTGCAGCAGCTCGACGCCATGGAAGACAGCCGCCTGAGGCGGCATGTGCCTGAAATGACGGCGCAGGCCCTGTTTATGGAGGAGCACTACGAGAAAGCCATTGCGCTGGTCGAGACCATGCTCAAAAAATCATCGTCCGGCGGGACGGACCGGGCAGGCATCTACCTCATGCTGGCAAAGTCCTGCGAAAAGGCGCAGAGGCCCCTCAAGGCAAAAGAGGCTTACGCTGAAATCATTCAGAACCATCCCCACGCCGGAGAGTCGAAGGAGGCCCTGGAAGCCTATCAAATGCTCGTCCCGGGCTTTTCCATGCCCGACTCCTGGAGGGCAAAGCGCGTCAAGGCATATGAACATGAGCGCATGTTCAACGAAGCGCTCGACGAGATGCGTCTTCGCAACACACCGAAAGACAAGAGTGAAAAGGACGCTTTCCTTTACGCCAAGGCCTCGCTGCTGTACCAGGCACGCAAATCGCACAAGGAAGCCCTGGGCATTCTCATGCAGCTCATGGCCAGAAAGAGCGGCCTCACCGAGCAGTCGCTCCTTCTTGCCGCTCAATGCAAACGAAGGATGGGCGACATCCAGGGGTCCCGGGCCCTGTTCCAGCTGTTCCTGAAACGCTACCCCGGCAGCCGGAAAAAAAGCGAGGTCCTGCTGGCCCTTCTTCGTTTCGACATGCAGGAGGGAAGGTGGAATTTCATCACGAAAAACTACAAGAAGTTCCACGCGAAAAAGACGTTCCTCGGCCCGCAGGCAAGACGGACCGTTCAGTGGGCGCTCGGCTTCTCCTATTTCCTTATCGGCGATCCCATCGCGGCCGGCGACGTCTTCAAGTCGCTGAAGAGCGGCGCCGACGACAGAATGGAGCTCATGCAGGCCGACTACTGGTACGCCGTCATGCTTCAGCAGCGGGGCATGCGCAACAGCGCCGTCAAGGCGTACAGGGCCCTTGTTCAGAAATACCCTTTGCATTACTACTCGGTGCTGTCCATCATCCGGCTGAAGGAGCTTGGCGAGAGCGTTTCCCTTCTCCCGCTGCCGAGCGAGGATAAAAAGCCGGCGGCCGCGGGCAGGCCGTGCGAGCTTCTCCCGGAAAAAATCCAGATGCTCATCCGGATGGAGCTCATGGATGACGCGAGGGAGGAGATCGAGCATGAAAAAAGCGATATTCTTAAAGATTACGCCAATGACCCGGACAAGCTGCTTCGCGTTTTCGAGTGCACGGGCACGCAGGATATCCTGTATCGCGCGCTGCGGGGAAAATACGACACATACACGGCCTATTTCCCCTACAAGGACATCCTTTCCTACTGGAAAATCCTCTACCCGTCCTACCGCATGGAAGAAGCAGGCAGGATCTGCGGCGAGTACGGCGTACCCGCCTACCTGGCGCTGAGCATCATCCGGCAGGAATCCAGCTTCAACACCGCCGCCACGTCCCCGTCGGGAGCCATGGGCCTCATGCAGCTCATGCCCAAAACGTCCGAGTACATCGCCAGGCTCATCGACGAGCCCTACGACAGGGAGTCGGTCTACACGGCCGAGACCAACATGCGCTACGGCGTGTATTACATCTCAAGGCTCATCGACAAGTTTGACGGCAACACGGCCCTTGCCGTGGGCGGATACAACGGCGGCCCGCACAACGTCGAAACGTGGCTGAGGTTCAGATGGACGGACAGGCTGGATCTGTTCGTCGAGCTCATTCCCTTTGATCAGACGAGAAACTACATCCGGAGGGTGACGACCTCGCTGACGCGCTACCACTACCTGTATGACGGGACCATCGACCCGGTCATCGACATCCTGTCAAAAAAAGTGCCTGCAAAGATCAAGAAGGAGCCGTCGTTCTAGGCTGGAGTTTCGCCATTTTTTCGTAGCGAGACCGAGATCAGGCCGAGGCGCCACAAGGCGGACGGTTATTTTTGACGCAGGCGTACTTGATGTACGTCGAGGAAAAAAATGGCCGGCCAACGCAGTGCCGGCCGGCCTGGGCCGGTCGCAGTAGAAAAATGGCGAAACTCCAG
>JBDRLK010000262.1:0-3441 GCA_043813155.1 Pseudomonadota bacterium
CCGGATGTTTTCAGGCAGGCGCGGCGCCGCGGCCCTCGCGCTCTCAGCGGCGCTTCTCGCCGCGGGAGCGCTCTCATTGCCGCTCGTTGCGTTCAACTATGACTTTGATTCCCTGAGCGGGTCCAACGAGGAGCTGAGGCAGGTGCGCGCCAAGCAGGGAATGGTGTACACCGAAACGCTCACGCCCGGCGGCGTCGTGTTCGCTCCCGACGAGGCCGCGGCGCGCTCCATCCTTTCCCTGTACCAGGACCGCATGAAGCAGCCCGGCAGCGTCATCGACAGGGTGCTGAGCATCTGCACGTTCATTCCAGCCGACCAGGAGAGGCGCCTCCTGGAGCTCGAGCGGATCGGCGCCTACCTCACCCCCGGCCTTCTCAGGACGGTCAAGGACCCGGAGGTCAGGCGTGAGCTCGAGCAGATGAAGCAGGCCGGCGGCCTGCGGCCCCTGACGCCTTCCGACCTGCCGCTGTCCGTTCGCGAGATGTTCGTGCTCCAGGATGAAGGCGCTGCGTTTCCCGTCTACCTCTACGGACGGGAGCGGATGACAAACGGCAGGGCGGCCATGCTCTTTCAGGCCCAGGTGGGCGGCGTGTCGATCGGCGGCCGGACGTACATTCCCACGGGCGGCGCGCTCATTTACGCATCGGTGCTCCGGCGCGTGGTAAAACAGGGGCCGTGGATATTCATGGCAAGCCTGCTGTTTATTGTTGCGGTCGTGACGGTTCAATTCAAAAAGCTGGTGAAAGGCGTGCTGGCCCTGCTTCCCCTGCTGACGGGGCTTGCCCTCATGGTGATGATCATGGCCGCGTCGCCTATCGACCTCAACATGTACAACGTGGCCATCCTGGCCGCGATCGTGGGGCTCGGCGTTGATTACGGCATCCATTTTCTCGCTTATTACGAGGATCTTCCCGCTTCGCTCCCGAGGCCGGAGAGGGCGTCGCGCTCGCTGCACGAGCTTTTCCGGCCGCTGCTCTTTTCCTGGCTGACAACGTCGGCGGGCTACACGGGGCTGGTTATTTCCCATCACCCGGGGCTCAGGTCCATCGGCGTCCTGGCCCTCATAGGGCTCACGTGCTGCTTTGTCATGTCCATAACATTGCTCCCCATGCTTCTGGCGGCAGTGATCGGAAGAAAACCAAGAAGCAGTCCGGTCGGTCTTCCTGCAGGATTTATAACGAAAGCGCCGGGCGCAGTCCCTCATCGAGCAGTGCCGTCTTTCTTGGCGGCAAAGGGGACACTTTTTTCGTCGGATATGATCTATTTGCGGTAATGTCAGGCCATTATCCCGTCATCAGGATACAGGGGACAGCAAAGACCCTTTTCAAGCTCCGCGTCCGAGCCGGGCCAGTGCGGCACGCGATTCTGCTTTGCCCACGAGTCCCAGGTGAACAGGTCCACGTCTAAGCCCGCGCCGCAGCAGTCGTCAAACGCGCAGGACACCCAGAATTCGCCGTCCGTGAGCACGAAGACATCGAGGTCGCTGACCTGGAAAAACCTTTCGCAGTGCAGGCACCACATCCAGTCGTCTTTTGCGAGCCCGCTGCTCTCGATTTCAGGGACCTTCATGATGTCGCCGCCATAGGCCTTTCCGGGAGGGGCCTTGCGCCCCATGGGCAGCCCGAGGCTGTGGATGTTGGGCCCGGGAAAGGCGAAGGTGACCACGCGCGGACCCTTGGTGCTCTCGGGCAGGCCGAGCCTGCCCACGTGGGTCATCTTTTCGGGAAGCTCCTTTTCGATGCAGCATTTCTTGTACTTCCTGCCGCTCCCGCAGCCGCAGGGGTCGTTTCTTCCGGGTTTGTTTGATGCCATGGATTGTTCTCCTTTCCGTCTTGTTCGGGCGATCAGGTGGATGTATTATCGGAGCAGCGGACGGAGAAGTTTCCCGATCGCAAAAAAAAAGTGATTCAACCTTTTAAAAAGGCGGAGGACATCATGATGAAAAGAAATCTATTATTGCCCGCGGCGTTGCTGCTCCTCGTGCTCGCCGGGTGCGGCGGAGCGAACATCAGCATGATCCAGGAGCCCACGGTGCCGCTCAACACCTACGGCACTCTGACCGTGTCCAGGGTCGACAATGGCACGTACCTGGACACCCATCCTCAATTCATGAGGGACGACGTGATCGCGTCGCTGACGAAGGTGGAGCAGTATATCAAGGACAATGTGACGAGTTTCTGCGTCGAGAAGTGGACGGGCACGGGGGGCAAGCAGCTTTTCATCGACATCGTCCTGTCCGATTTCGACCCGGGCTCCAAGGCCAAGCGCTATCTGGCGGGTTACGGCGCGGGCACGGGAAGGATCGCCTACGTGGTCAGGATCATCGACGGCGAGACCAAGGGGACCGTGGCCCAATTCGAAGCCTGGGGCGAGGTCAAGGCTGGCGCCTTCGGGGGAAGCATGAGCCAGGCCTATAAATCCGTAACCAGTACGATCATCGGCTGGCTCAAGGAGCAGCTCTGATTGCCGGGTAGAATGTTGTGGTGAAAAAAGTCGATTCATTCCGGTCGCGAAACACATCATGCGCAGGCCCCGGCTCCTTGATAAAATCATAGCCCATCGGATCAGACCCCATGGCCGGCATCAGGACTATCTGATATTTATGGGATACAACTGCTGAAAAAAACATCAAAAGAGGCGGTTTTTCGTTTTGTTTAAAAGAAAACGGCAGATTTTCGCGTCTGAAGCGCCGTAAAACGCGGAACCGGAAGCGATCCAATGTTTTATGACTTTTATCAGTATCCCTATGGACATTTAAAGTAATATTCACTAAATGTTTGGTGGAATCATGTGATTCAAAAGCTGACTGATAATATAATCCATCAACAATCTGCGGAGGCTTCATGAACGATATCAGCACATTGCAGTGGATAACGTATTTCGGCGTTGCTTTTTCCATCATCATGCTCGTTTACCGCACGGTCCGCATAGCCAGGCTGCCCGTGCATCTGCGCTGGGAGCTTTACCCGATCCCCCACGAAAAGGGCAAAGGTCACTACGGCGGCTCGTACATGGAGGAAAAGGAGTGGTGGACCAGGCCGCGGGATGTGGACAAGGTGGCGGAGATAAAGGAGATGGCCGAGGAGATACTGTTCATCAAGTCCCTGCTTCGGAATAACCCGGGCCTGTGGATATTCTCGTTCCCCTTTCACCTGGGCCTGTATCTTCTCGTCGGGTTTGCGGGCCTCATGCTGCTGGGCGCGTTCCTGCAGGTTTTCGATGTTGCCGTGTCCGCCAAAGGCGGGTTCGGCTCCGCTGTTCACTACGCGACCCTGGTCTGCGGGATAGGCGGCATCTTTCTCACGCTCATGGGAGCGCTTGGCCTCCTTCTCAAGCGTTTCTTCGATTACAGGCTGCGATCGTTCAGCTCGCCTGCCGATTATTTCAACCTGCTCATCACCATTTTCGTGTCCGGCATCATGCTAGTTGCCTGGTGGGCCG
>JBDRLK010000263.1:0-9760 GCA_043813155.1 Pseudomonadota bacterium
ATGGTGTAGCTGCGCGCCCTCGGCGCGCCTCGAGGCACGCCGAGGGTCGTAGTGCGGCCCGTCAGGGCCGCTCGTAGCGAGGTTTAAAAAGGCGGGGCGTTAGGAGTCACTCAAAAATTATTTCACCTTATGGACGCCGATCCATCCCGCCTGGCTGCGTTGCTGCACCCCATCCCTCCTCGACGTAGTTCGACTACGCCTTCGTCGGGCTGGGGACCCCGCGCCTTGCCAGGCGGGCGCCGCGGCGCCCCGAAGAAGTCGTCGCATGTTTTGTTATAATGTCAACTAAAAATGTGAAATAATTTTTGAGTGACTCCTAAGCCATGCTCCAAACGTGATTTCAGGCCTGCACAACACTGCCGGCAGAAGGAGCTGAAGGCTGAAGGCTGAAGGCTGAAAGCTTTCCTTGCTCGCTACTCGCTCACCGAGTAGCCCCAGGCAAGGGAGCTGACGTACCCGGACTTGGCTTCCTTGACCAGGTTCCGAAGGAGCGTCTTTCCCTCTTCGCCCTTGAGGTGGAACGCGCGCATGATGATGTCGGCCATCATGCCGGCGTTCCTCGTGATTTTTACATCCCTGAGCTTGTTGTAAAGGTC
The DNA here is from genome assembly GCA_043813155.1 of Pseudomonadota bacterium. Lineage (GTDB taxonomy): Bacteria > Myxococcota_A > Polyangia > DRWM01 > DRWM01 > JBDRLK01. Next base: position 597 of record JBDRLK010000263.1, read on the forward strand.
GTTGCCCATTGTCGCATCACCGTAGAGAAAGGCCAGGACGTCCAGGACGAGACCGGAGACCCCGAAACTGGCAAGCCGCTTCTCCATGGTGGGCCGGATTGCGTCATAGCCCACGAAAGCCAGGGCGAAGGACGCGTACATGAGCAGGAACTTGTCGTCGGTTTCCCTGACGATTTTCGCAAAAGGCTCGATGATCGAATCTCTCTCGCCCATGTCGATGAGCGCTTCGATGATCGTGGGATACAGGTACTCGTACTTTTCATCATCGAGCATTTTCAGAAGATCCTTGGCTCCCTGGCCGTACTTGAGCTTGCCGATGGCCTCGATGGCGGACCGCTTCACGTTGTTCACGGGGTCCTTGAGAAAGCCCATGATGAATTTGCCCTGCTTCTTGTCCCCGATCTTTCCGATCGTCCCGATGATGCCGGCCCTCGTGAAGTTGTCAGCGTCCTTCAGCAGCTTCTTGAGCAGGGGGATGGCCTTCTTGGACTTGATCCTCCCGGTCAGGCCGATGAGCGTGTCGCGGATCGACAGGTCCGTCTCAGCCTCGATTCGCTTGATGATGGCATCCTCGCCCGAATCGAATTCCATGTCCATCAGGACATAAACGGCTTCCCGGCGCACGCGGGGGTTCGGGTTCTCGAGGAGCGCCAGCATCTCGGATGAGACCTTTTTTCCCCCGATTTTCGCAAGCGCGTTGCCCAGGGAAGCGACGACGCCGCACATGTAGCCGCACCCGGCGCTCTTGAGCTTGTCGGCCGAATCCTTGAAGAGCGCCATCATCTGGTCGAGGGCCTTCTCGTCGCCGATTGTCGCGAGCGAGTCGGCGGCGGCCATGGCTATGGTGTGGTTGTCGGACTTCATGAGGCCGATGAGGGTGTCGACCATGTCCTTGCTGCCGGTCCTTCGACCGATTTCCTTGAGGGCGCGGCAGGAGCTGATGACGACGTCCTCGTCGGGATCGTCGAGCATGTCGATGAGCGGGGCCACGGAGCCGCTTCCACCGCAGGTCTCGAGCGCGATGGCGGCGACGTTTTTCAGGAATGGATCGCCGGATTTCAGGAAGGGAAGGATCAGGCCTTCGGCCTCGCTCGAGGTGGACAGGGCCAGCGCGATGGCGGCCGTTGCGCGCATATACTTGTCGTCGCTCTCGATGAGCTTTTTGAGGGCGCTTAAGACCTCCTCGTTTTCCGCGTTGGCGATGGCCTCCTCGATGGGCGTTTCCACGCCGTAATCGCCCGTGGAATAGGCCTCGAGCATTTTCGAGACGATGTCCTTCTCCTTCGTCGAGCTGAGGGCCCAGAAGACCTCGTTGATGAGGTAATCGTCCGCCTCGTGCATTTCCTCCTGCAGCGCGTCGATCACTTCCTTGGTGTAGGGAATCTGGATTCGCGCAAGGCTGAAGGCGGCGGTTTCCCTTACATAGAAGTTCTCGTCCTTCAGCCCCCTGGCCAGGGCGATCATGGCCGATGTCACGTCGTCCATTTCCTTCGTCGACAGGATGCTGCCGAGCGCCCTGATGGCCGATTCTCTCACGTATTCCTTCTCGTCGTCCAGGGCCTTGATGATGCCGGCCAGCGCATCGTTCCCGCCGATATCTCCAAGCGCGGTAATGACGGCCTGGCGGACGTGCTCGTTCTTGTCGTCCAGGAGCTTCGAGAGGTGCTCGACGGCTTTCATGTCGCCGATGGTGCCGAGGGAGCTCGCGGCGCTGCCCTTCACGTAGGCGTCCTCGTCTTCGAGCAGCTTCAGGATGGCATCCAGGGCCTTCTTGACTTTCATGTATCCCAGGGCCCTGACGGCCGATTCCTTGACCCACTCGCTGTCGTCCCCCAGGGCCTCCATAAGGGCTTCGATCGCTTTTTCATCGTCGAACTGACCAAGGGCCCGCACGGCCTCGGCCCTGGCGCGCGCCGTGTCGTCCTTGGACGCGGCGATGAGCAGGGGCACGGCCTTGCTGTCGCCCGTGTAGCCGATCGTCCTGAGAATCTCGATTCTCACGTCAACGCTTTTTTCCTTCTCCAGCCTGTCCGTCAGGGCCTTGAAGGCGTCCTTGCCGCCGGCCGAGAGGCCCCTGGCGGCCGTTTGGCGCACGTCCTCGCTCTTGTCGTCGAGAGCTTCGATCAGGATGGGAAGGGCCCTCGTGTCGTTCAGCCGGCCGACAATGTCGATGCCGTACTGCCTCAATCCCTTCTTGTCGGACGAGGCAAGCTCTTTTGCCAGGTCGAAAACCCTGTCCCCGTAAAGGCCCAGCGCGCTGGCGTATCCCCAGCGCTCGTTCTGGTCCGCCTCCTTCATCGCCTTGAGGAGGGGGTCGATGGCTTTCTCGTCGCCGATGAGCCCGATGGCGTAGGCGGCCGCGGAGCGGACCTGCGGCTCCTTGTCGTCGAGAAGCTCGAGAAGCGGGTCCGTGGCGGCGCTGTCGCCGATCTGGCCCAGGGCGTAGCACGTGCGGCCCCTGACCTGCTGGTCCTCGTCCTTGAGCATTGCAAGGAGAGGCGCCGTGGCCTTGTTATTCGAGATCCTGCCGAGAGCTTCCACGGCATCCTGCCTGATGGTCGGGTTCTCGCTTTTGAGCAGCTCGATAAGGCCGTCCGTGGCCATGGTCTTGCCGGCCATGCCGAGGCTGATCAGCGCGATGCTGCGCATTTCCTCGTCCTTGTCCGTGGCCAGTCCCTTGATGATGTCGGTTGCGACCAGGTCGCCCGACGCGGCCATCATGGCCAGGCCTTCCACGGCAGCGCTCCTGATCTTGGGCTCCTTGTCGTCGAGCAGCTTGATGAAAGGGCGGAGCGTTCTCTTGGTGTTGAACCGCCCGAGGGAAGAGATGGCCGAGAGCTTGAGCGTCACGTCCTTTTCCGTGTCAAGGATCTGCATGAGGGGCGCCACGGCATCGAACATGTAGCCGTCGCCCGCCATCTTGGCTGCTTCGCTCCTGTCCTTCGGGTTGCATTTCCCGTCGGTCAGGACGGCGATGACCTTTTCGTTGAACTCGGGCCCCCAGCCGTATCCTATGGGGCAGTATTCCCATTTTTCTTTTTCCCCTGTCTCCTTGACCGCCGCTGTTTTTCCGGCCCCGGTTCCCTTTTTGGGCCCGCATCCCGACAGGCTCATGCAAAGGACTGCAAAGCATGCCGGCAGCAGCGCTGCAAATCTATTAAGCGTCATGACATCCTCCTTGTCTTCCCGTCGGGCAGGGGAGGCTTCAGCCTCCCGTGTCCTCCCGTCGGGCAGGGGAGGCTCCAGCCTCCCGTTATGTGAACTCAAAAAAATCACCCCATTATAACAAGCCGAAAAGGCATTACAATGCCCTGAAACAATAAACTAAACAGGCATGGTTGGAACTTATTTCAGGGAATAAGAAGATTAGATGTATGGGGATGAAAATTGTTCCAAAAGGGAAAAAGATTTCTTAAAGGCGGCTAGCCCAGGTCCGAGCAGTAGTAGAAGAGCTGGAGGGACTTGAACACGGGGGAGACGACGTCGATGACGCCCGGCTCCATGATCACGGTGATCTCGATGTATTTGCCCAGCGCCGCGCCGGCAGCGGAATAGACGTCCTCGATGTTCCTGCTGCCCGTGTCATCGTCGGGGCCGATGTCGGCGATGGTGACTTCCGGCGCGGTCAGGATGCCGCCCATCTCGTCGGCGCTCCTGGCGATGATCGTGATGTGGCTGTCCGAGGGCGTTTCCGTGTCCCAGGTGATTTGCCGCCAGCCGTCCTCCTCCCTCTCGTCGCAGCGCTCGAAGGTCCTGATCCAGATGCCGATGGGCATCATGAGCCACCGCTGGAGGCCGAGGAAGTCGGAGTAGGTGTAGGGGTCCGAGCCGACGGGGAACGTGTCGAAGGCAGAGGTGGACGGGTTGAACCGGGCCGCGTTGTCGGAGCCCTGGTTGATGGTCCAGATCCTTCCGAGCCTGTCGGCGCCCACGCCGATGGGCGTTGATCCCGGTACGTCGTACGACGCCAGGCCCGTGCCGTCGTCCGCATTGAAGCGGTACAGCTTTCTGTCGTCGTCGTTGCTGGCCCAGATCACGTTGTCCTTGTCAACGGCCACGCCGCGAGCCCTGCCGCCCGTGTCCACGAAGAACCACGAGCCGGCCGCCGGGTCGTAGCGGCAAGCGCCTCCCTCGCTCCACGCGCCGACCCAGACCCTGTCGCTCAGGTCCACGGCAATGCCGTAGGGCTCGTCGCCGCGGCAGGTGGAGGACGGCAGGAAGATGGCTCCCTCTACGCTCAGCGTGCTGTAGTGGAAGCGCTGGATGGCTTCCGAGTCCCTGCCGGAAACCCATATCCACCCGCCGCTGTCGATGGCCGCGCCGTAGGTGTGCACGTCCACGTTGACGGTTTCCAGCGTGCTGCCGTCGTCCGGGTCGAGCTTGTAGAAGCGCTTTTCATTGAAGAGGCCGACCCAGGGGTAGCCCCCGCGCGTCTCGATGGTCCCGAAGTCGATCACGAGCGACCGCGGGATGCCGTTGTCGCCGCCCACCTCCGCGGTCCACAGCACGCACTCGTCCTCGTCGAGCCCCATGGCGCTGGAGCCGTGCGAGGTGTCGATAATGCCGTTGCCGTTGCGGTCCACGCAGTAGCGCTCGAAGCCCGCGATTTTCGTGACCGAGCCCTGGCGGTCGAAGGCCCTGTTGGCCACGTAGGCGTTCTGGTAGTCGTCCACGGCCGTTCGCGACGGGCTGTCGTTGCCCGTGCCCCACAGGCCGACCCTGTAGCGGCCGACCTCCGCGCCGGTCTGCACGTCGAGCTTGCTCACGGTTCCCTCCGACGAGTTTGCGATCCAGGCAAACCCTCCCTCTTCCTCGCTGCTCCCGAGAACAACGCCCGGGCCGTCCGGGTTGGGAACGAGGCCGGTCGATCCCGGGTCCATGGCGGTGGGCTCGACCAGCCCTTCCGTGTAGCACGGGGGAATGCAGTCGTCGCAGAAGCGCGCCTCGTCGGTTTCGCCGTTGCAGTTGTTGTCGATGCCGTCCTCGCAGTCCTCCATGGCGCCGGGCAGGACCTGGCCTTCGCACCAGCCCAGGCGGCCGTCCACGCAGCTTCGCAGGCCGCGCCGGCACTGCCCCACGTCCATCGTGGCCGGGGGCCCCTCGTAGCAGAAGTAGGACTCGCCGGGCTCGCACTCGCAGCCCTCGTCGTGGTCTATGGCGCAGTCGTCGCAGTCGGACCAGTGGTCGGGGTCGAAGTCATCGCAGTCGCCCCCGGGGTCGCACCCGTGCCCGTACCCGTCGCCGTCACGGTCCACGCACACGATGGGCGTGGAGTCCGCCGCCGGGTCGCCTGTCGCATCGGAGCCGTCCGCCGGGACCTGGCTGCCTCCGCCCGAGCCGCAGGCGGCGAGAAGAGCCGATATCAGTACGGCAAAAATTGTTATTAACATTGCAAATCTCCTCATATAGTCCTCCTGCAATCTTAAATAGTTATTTGACTTACACAGTTATTTTAATATATAAATTTTTTATTGCAATTTCAATGCAATTGCAATGGTTTAATGCAAGGAGCTTTCGATGAACCTGATCGAAAAGAGCATGCTGGCGGGGTTTATTCTGATTTTCCTGGCCATGGCCGCTCAACCGGCGAACGCGCAAAGTGACGAGGAGCTGGCAAAAACGCACTTCAAGGCCGCGGGGTCCTATTACAACCAGGGAAAGTACGAAAAAGCCCTTGAAGAGTTCAAGGAGGCCTACCGGCTCATGCCGCTGCCGGAAGTGATCTACAACATGGCCCAGTGCTACGAGAGGCTGGGGGACCTCGAGACCTCGATCGAGGAGTATCGCAAATACATGGAGGAAAAGCCGGACGCCAAGGACCTGCAGGCCATAAGGGACAAGATCGAGAGCCTGAAGGACAGGCTGGACAAGACAGGGGTCATGGTCAAGATATCGGAGGAAAGCGCCACGGTGTATGTTGACGGGACCGAGGTTGCATCGTCGCCGGTCAGCGGCCTGATCAAGGTTTCGCCCGGGGACCACGAGCTGAAAGTCGAAAAGGAGGGTTTTCATCCCTATACCATGAAGTTTTCCGTGGCTGCCGGCCTGAGCCAGTCGGCCACGATCAACATGACGCCCATAGCCGAGGACAAGCCCGATGAGGGAAAAGCCGAGATCGAGCCGCTGCCTCCTGTCGGGAAAAAGAAGAAGGGAAACATGACGGGCTACTGGGCCGCTTACGCCGTGAGCGGGGCGCTGCTGCTCGTGGGCGGGGTCACGGGCGTGATGGCGCTTGTCGAAGTGGGCAAAGCGAATGACAATACGGATGACAAGGTTCAATACGACGAACACGAGAGAAAGGCCAACAGGTACGCGATCGCCACGGACGTGCTGATCCCCTCCGGCGCCGTCGCCCTGGTCATCACCTCCATCGTTCTGGGCGTCAAGAAACCCTGGAAGGAGAAAAAGAAGACCGCGACGATCACTCCCTTCGTGTCCGGCGACGGCGGCGGCCTCATGATCGATGGACGCTTTTAAAGCGTGCGGCGGTGAAACGACAGGCCTTATTCTTTCTTCTGCTTGCCTTCCTGGCCCGACCCGCGATTGCCTCGGCGTACGACATAGCCCTGGTTGGCACCAGCGGCGAGCTGACAAAGGAGAGGCTTTCCGCTCTCGACGAGCTGATTCAATCCGTGCTCCAGGAGTATGGGCACATCGTCTTTACGCCTGCCGAGGTGCGGGAATGCATGAAAAAAATGGCCATGGAGGCCGTTGAATCCCTCAAGGACGCCGAGCTCATAGGCAGCAAGCTGAAGGTGGACTTCGTGGTTCTCGCCCACCTCACGCCCATGGCGGGCCAGGACAGCATCGAGATGAAGGTCTACTATCTTCCCGAAGGAAGAGTGGAGCTTCTCGAGGAAATCGCCGCCCAGGATGAGACCCAGATCGTCGTTTCCGGCATGCTGTCACGCCTTGTCACGCGGCACGGCCTGCTGGGAAAGCAAAAGCCGGACGTCGAGCCCGGAGACAAGGGAGAAGAAAAAGAAACGGGGGAGGGCAAGGTGGATGCGGGAAAGGAAATGGCCGAGCTCCTGCATGAGGAGGGGGAGGAGGAAGAAGAGGATGAGGGCGAGAAGCTCGTCAAGGACCTGCAGGAGTGGCCGGAGAAGAAAAAGCGGCTCGGATTTGGAACGGATTTTAAAATATCCCTGGAGCTGAGCGCCGGGCCGACCGTCATGCTGACGAGCCCCAGGACGGGCGGGAGGGCCGGGGGGTTCGCCGGCCTCGACGTGGGCTATGTCGTCGTACCGGCATGCGGATGCGAATTCGGGGGCGAGATCCGCACCTTTTTCGGCACGGGGGACGGGTTTGCAATATCAGGCTACGGGGGGTTCAACTTCAGGCTTACACCTTCCTTCCCGGTTTATGGGGGAGGCAGGCTTTCGATCGGTTATTTCAAGGGCATTTCAGGGGCCAGGCGCAACCAGATGCACCTGCGGCTGGCGGGGAACCTGACCTTCGTCATCCGGGGCCGCTACATGCTGATCCTCAACCCGGTGTCCATCGTCCTGCTGGCCTTTGACGGCTCGCCCATTTTTTTCTATGACGCCGGTCTCGCCTTCGGCGTGAGGTTCTAGAAGCCAGGCTCATGCCCCGTGGCAGGGGGATTAAAAAACAAACTCGAAATCCCGGGTAGGGGCGACTTTAGTCGCCCTTTCCTTTTGGTGCTGCACGCCCTTGGCATGCCCGTCTGCGGAGCCCCGAGGGGGCGCAGCTGCAAGTGCGGCACATCCGCTGAAGCCTCCCCTGCCCCGGAGTAAAAAAATTGAGCTTGATTTTGACTACCCGCCCAGCTCGATGCCGAGCGCGCGGGCCGTCCTGGCGAGCTGTCCCCCCGTGTCGACGAGCTTCGGCCTTCCGATGACCTGGTCGAAAGGAACGTCGACGATGTGGGGCGTTTTCAGCGCCACCATTCTGCCGAACCCGCCCCTGGCCATGAGGTCGGCGGCCGCCGTGCCGAACCTGAGGCCCAGGATCCTGTCAAAGGGAGTGGGTGATCCCCCTCTCTGAATGTGGCCCAGCACGGTAACCCTGACATCGTGCGCAATATGCCCCTTGAGCAGTGACGCCAGGTGATCGCCCGCGCCCTTGAGCCTGGGAAGATGGGCGACCTTTCCGTCCTTTGTCTTGATGACCTCGCCCTCGGCGCTGTAATCACCGCCCGCCTCTCTTGCGCCTTCCGAGCAGACGATGACCCCGTACGAGGAATACTTGTCGCCGAGCGACTCAATTTTTTTCCTGATCCGGTCGACGTTGTAAGCTATTTCCGGAATCAGGATGCAGTGCGCGCCGCCCGCGATGCCGGCTTCCAGCGCGATCCAGCCCGCGTACCGCCCCATGACCTCGGCGATGATAACCCGGTCGTGGGCCTGCGCGGTGGAGTGGAGCTTGTCGATGGCCCACGTGGCCGTCTCCAGCGCGGTGTTGAAGCCGAACGTGAAGTCCGTGGCGGCCAGGTCGTTGTCGATGGTTTTCGGCACGCCCACCACGTTGAGGCCAAGCTCGTGCAGCCTGGATGCCATGGCCATGGTCCCGTCGCCCCCCACGAGCACGAGGGCGTCGAGCTTGTGATGCTCGATGTGCTTGATCATTGTCTTGTGCACGTCGGCGAACTCGGTGCTGCCCTTTTTATTGACCGGGTAGGCCCAGGGATTGGCCGTGTTCGAGCAGCCCAGGATCGAGCCGCCCTGGCAGGCGATGCCGCAGCGCGAGTCGATGCCGCTCACGCGGTGCAGGTCCAGGGTCACGACTTTTTTGTTTTCAGGCGGCTGGATGAAGCCCTCGAACCCGTCCTCGCTGCCGAGGACCTTCCACTTGTACTCCCTGATAGCCCTGTTGACGAAGCCCTGGAGAACAGCGTTGAGACCGGGAGCGTCGCCTCCCCCCGTCAGGACGCCGACCCGCTTGATCTTCGTTTTGGCCACCGGTTCGGGGACCAGGATTCGAACCTGGATTAGTGGAGCCAGAATCCACCGTCCTGCCGTTGGACGATCCCCGAGCGAATAAAACAACTATGTAACAAAAATCCCGGTCAAGTCAAGATGTAATCATACTCGCGTCGTATAACGAAAGGCTGTAGTGCGGCCCTTTAGGGCCGCTTGTAGCAAGACTGAAGCCGGCGGGGCATAAAGCCCCTGCACTACCCGAGGAACCGGATGAAAGCT
>JBDRLK010000264.1:0-9415 GCA_043813155.1 Pseudomonadota bacterium
TTCCCCGGTTGGTTGGGGGGGGTTTCCGCCCGGGGGGTTCCCCCCTTGGCGGGCCCGCGGCCCTGACGGCCCCCACTACGGGATCTCCTTCGGAGCGGAAAAACATGGACGTAACAAAACGCAAATACCTCGAGCTCAAGAAGCTGATCGAGCAGACGGAAGAAAGGGGCTACGGCTCGCTGAGCGAGGAGCACATCCTGAATCTCCACTCCCTTTACCGCTACCTGATCAACGACCTGGCCAGGACGAGGAGGGACTACCCCGGCAGCCTGCGGGAAAAGGAGCTGAACAAGCTGGCCGCAAGGGTTCACAACACTCTCCTGACGGGCGGCAGGATTCGGCTGTCGAAGGTCACGGCGTTCTTTCAGCGGGACCTTCCCCTCTGCATGCGGCGGTACATGCATTTCATCGTCATATCCATCCTGTTTTTCTTTACAGGGTCCGTGTTCGCCTATCTCTTCATCAACCTCAACCCGGACAAGGCCCATTACATCCTCGACCCGAGGCTCATCGACAACGCGGAGAGGGGATTCAAGGACGAGAATTTCGAAAAAAGGGGGGATGCGTGGCAGGAGGGCCCCATGTTCGTCACCTTTTATGTCTCCAATAATACCAAGGTTGCGTTCACGGCCTTTGCCCTGGGCATCTTCCTCGCCCTGCCCACGGTTCTCATGCTCTTCTACAACGGCATCGCCATGGGGGGAACGGTGGCCATCGTCGACAAGGCGGGACTGACGCACAACCTCCTGGGCTTTATCTCCCCCCACGGCGGGATCGAGCTGATGGCCATATTCCTGGCCGCCGCGGCAGGCCTGATTCTCGGCCTGACCGTTCTCAACCCGGGCCGCCTGCCCAGGGCGGAGGCCCTGAAAAAAAGTGCCTATGACGTGATCTCGCTCGTCATCGCCGCGGCGCTGATGCTCTGCGCGGCCGCCCTCATCGAAGGCCTGATCTCGCCGCTGCCCTTCGACAACCGGATCAAGTACGCCATCGGGATTGTCAACCTGGTCCTCGTGCTTTCATACGTTTTTTCCGGTTTTTTCATGAAGCGCCCACCTGACTGATGCCGGTCCGACCCTACCTTTTTTTGGAATATTTGTTGCATCATTCAGTTAATACTATAAACATACAATCAACATACTATCAACGAGGAGGTTGCATCAATGAAAAAAACGGCACTCGCATCAATGACGGCCCTGCTGGCACTGCTCTTTATCACGGGCTGCCCTAAGAAACCGCCCGAGTACCCGCTCTGCAACAATGACGACGACTGCAGGGAGGGCGAGACGTGCATGGACGGAAAATGCGTCCAGTGCAAAACCGATTCCGACTGCCCGTCCGGCATCCCCTGCGTGGACGGCGTGTGCAAGGAGGATGAAGGAACCGGCGGCTCGGGCCCCGGCGACGAGATCGCGGCCGGAAAAGTCAAAACGCCTTACGAGGAATGCTCCATCGACGCCATCTATTTTGATTTCGATTCGGCCGAGCTCAAACCGGATGCGGTCGCGGCGCTGAAAAAAACAGCCGAGTGCCTGCTCGAAAAAGGGGCAAAGGACATCACCATCATCGGCCACTGCGACCCGAGAGGCACGGAAGAGTACAACATGGGGCTCGGCCTCGAGCGCGCAAGCACGATCAGGAAATTCCTCGTCAAGTACGGCGTTCCCGAAGGCGAGACCACGGTCTATTCCAAGGGCGAAGAGGACGCGACCGGTTATGACGAGGAAACATGGAAAGAGGACCGGAAGGGCGAGCTCAAGAAATAGATCTCGGCGGTCACAACCCGTTGAACCGCGGGGCGGACCGGCCCGTCCGCCCGCACCGAAAACAGGAAGGAGAAGCCATGGCCGAGAAGAAAAGAAGGAAAATTTCCATCCCGGACCTGTACGCCATGAAAAACAAGGGGGAAAAAATCGCCTGGCTGACCGCTTATGATTATCCCACTGCATCCATGATGGACCAGGCCGGAATCGAGATGATTCTCGTGGGCGACAGCGCGGCGATGACCATGCACGGCCATCCCAACACCATGCCCATCACCATGGATGAAATGATCAGCCACGCGAAAGCCGTCAAGCGGGCGTGCCATCACACCTTTCTCATCGGCGACATGCCCTTCCTGACCTACCACGTGAGCGTTGAAGACGCCATCTACAACGCCGGCAGGTTCATGAAAGAGGCGGGGATGGACGCGATCAAGCTCGAGGGCGGGACCAGGGTCGCCCCCATCGTCAAGGGAATCGTGAACGCTGGAATTCCCGTCATGGGGCACATCGGCCTGACCCCCCAGTCCTCGGCCATGCTCGGAGGGTTCAAGGTGCAGGGTAAGAGCGCTGAAAGCGCCATCGACCAGATCGAGGACGCGAAAGCGCTCGAAGAAGCGGGCGTTTTCGGCATTCTCCTGGAATGCATCCCCACTCCGGTCAGCGCGAAGATCAGGCAGAGCATCGATGTCCTGACGTTTTCCATCGGGGCCGGGCCTGTCTGCGACGGCCAGCTTCTCATCGTTCACGACATGCTGGGGCTGTTCCAGGCGTTTCAGCCGAAGTTCGTCCGGCAGTACTGCAACCTTTCGGAAATCATGCTCAAGGCCTTTGCCGACTACATCAAGGACGTCAAGGAAGGCACGTTTCCCGCCAGCGAGCACGAGTACACGATCCCCGAAGCCGAGCTGGAAAAGCTGGAAAAAATCCTCGCCGGCATCAAAAAATAATTACCCGCCTTCCGCTTTCCAGCTTCTTTATTCTTGATTCTGAATTCTGGCTTCTGATTTCTGATCCTACCATCCCCCCTGCAGGCCGATGGACGTGAAGATGGGCATGCCCGTGACAAAAGAGCTCTGCGTAAAATCATAGTTGTACCTGATGCCCTCTGGGTTCTTGGCGTAGTACAGGTTGATGACCTCCAGCGTCAGGGATATCCATCCATGCTTGAGCGTGAATTTCTTGTCAATGCGAAGGTCGAGCTGATGGTAGGGGTCCTGGCGCCTGGTGGGCCTGGTCTCGTAAACGGGTATGTAGGTGTCGTAGTCCGCGTAAAAAATGGAGTCAATGACGCCGGTGTAGGGATTGCCCGAGGAAAACTGGAACCGGAGCCCCAGCTCCCATCCCTTGCCCAGCTCGCTTCGCAGGATGAGCGTGAGAATGTGCGGCTGGTCATAGTCGAACGGGTAAGGCGCGAGCTCGCCGTCGATCCAGCGCTCGCTTTTGGACAGCGTGTAGGCCAGCCAGCCCTGGATCCACTTCTTGTAGGCGAGTTTTACCATGAGCTCAAGGCCGTAGCTGCGGCCGCTTCCCCTGTTGTTAAACCGCTCCGGGACCCACACGCCGTCTTCGTCCTGGATGAACTCCTCGCTCGGCATGATGACCCTGTCCATGCTCTTCCAGAAGAACTGCAGGGACGTATCCATGAACGCCCTGGCCCATTTTCTCTCTATCCCCACGCCGTAATGGGTTACCCTCGGGGCCTTGAGGTTCGGGTTCCCCCAGTCCCCCGTGGTCGTCGTGATTCCGGGCGCATCCGAGTAGATGCCCACGCCGCCCGTTACCGCGGTCACATCGTCGATGTCGAGCTTCGCGAGCACGCGCGGGTGAAGCTCGTACGCGTCAATCGAGCCGTAGTGGTCCATCCTGACACCGCCGGTAAGGGTAAGCTTCCTGTGGGGCATGATCTTGGTCTCGATGAAAAACGCCTCGTCGCTCAGCCACTGGTGCATGCTGAGCTCGGCCAGGTCGGCCCCGGCGAACGTCTCGACGGCGAACCCCGCGGAAGGCGCAATGGCCTCGGCGTTGAACCAGCGCGTGAGCGTGTCGACACCGAATTTCAGCTCGAAGCGCTCGTGGATGGGGATTTTCACGACCTGGAAATGGCTGAAAACAAGGTTCCAGACATCGAAGCTGACGGTCTCTCCCAGGTTGCCGCCATAGGTCGTGTACCCGAGCATGAGCGAGCCGTGATAGAGGATGCCCTTCTTGAACACGTGCTTGTAGTGAAACTGGAGCAGGTGGAAACCCAGGTCCGTGCCGAACGAGCCTATGAACCCGGGGTCGCCCTCGTCCGCGCCCTTGAAGATGAACTTCATCCTGTCGTCGTCGCCGGCCACGATGAAGCTTATCTCGTCCCTTTTCGTGGGCTTGTAGGAAGCGAAGAGCTGGTAGTCGTAGTACACGGGAGCGGCAACGACGTCCAGGCCCGCGTCATCGGGAATGGCGTACTCGATGAAAATGTCGATGATGCTTCTTCGAAACTCGCCCGCGATCATGGCCTTGTCGGTCAGCTTGACAAAGGTCATGGCGCTCGCGTCGATCATGTCGACGTCAATAATGCCCGACCATTTTTTCTCGGGAATGTCGAGCTTGGCCGACACGTTGATCAGCCCGCCCGTGGCCCTGCCGTAGCGGACCCCGAAATTTCCGGGTATGTATTCGATCTCGTCGATGAGCTCGGCCTTGATGACCGAGGCAAACGTGCCGAAATGATAGAGCAGCGGCAGCCTGTGCCCCTCGAGCATGACCAGCGAATCGGCGGGCGCCGCCCCCCTGATCACCAGCAGGCCCGATCCCATGGGCGGCCGGGCCACGCCTGGAAGATTCTGGACCGCGCGCAGCAGGTCGCCGCCCGTTCCCGGCATCTTGAGGATCTCGTTCGTGGTCAGGATCCGCTTGGGGACTTCCTCCTCAATCTTCTCTTTCTTGCCCTTGACCACGGTCCTGTAGACATCCTTGTCCTCTTCGTCCTCTTTATCCTTCACATACTTGTACTCTATCTCCTCATCCTCCGCTTCCTCAGCCGCCCCCTCATCCCCGGCTTCGTCCCCGGCCCCGGCGGGCTCTTTTTCGATATCATCCTGTGCGGAAAAGGCAGGAAAGCAAAGCAGGAATGCGATAACCCCCACGACAACCATGCGTGACATCGAATACCGCCTCATCGTAATGAGAAATAAACCTACCATGAAATCATCACCCTTACAAGTTTAATGGGAATGTAGCTGCGCGCCCCCGGCGCGCCTCGAACAAGGGCCTGCAGCTACAGCTCGATGGCCAACACGTCCCTTCCGGCTTCGATCAGATCGAAAAGCTCCTTCTCGGTCATGGCAAAAGACACGTTGATATGTCCCTCTCCCCCCGCCTCGAGATGAATCCTTTCCACAAGGTAAGAGAAGCCGAGCTTCTGCAGCAGGGGATTGGCCGCCGTCTTCGCGAGCTCCTTTTTCATGGTTTGCACCCTCCGGCCGGCCGCTTTGTCCGAGCCCTTTGGCAGAATCACAGTGCCCTCGATCACGAGCCTGCCCTTGTCCAGCACGAGGCCGGCGCCGGCCTGCTTCGCGTCAATGAGCTCGGCCGCGAAGCTGTGCCCCGCCCCGGCGGCGTCCCGGGCCAGGTCCCCGCCCTCGATCACCATCACCTCGGCCAGCGCCTTTGCCGGAATGAATGTGCGAAGAAAGGCCGCCTGCCCCGATCCCTGCAGGGACGGCTTTTCCCCGGCCCTGGCGGCCATCGCGGCTTTCACGTCCTGCTCGAGGCCGGCAATGAAGATGGATCTTTCCGGTTCCCCCAGCCAAATTCCGTCCGCGGTGCGCATGAAATCAATGCCGTCAATGGCCGGGCCCTGCTCGAAGAGAAGGCCGAAGTCCTTTTTCGCGCATGCCGCAAGGGAATCGATGCCGCACGCCGTGCATGCGAGCAGAAGAAATGGAGGTGAACCCTTCTGTCTCCACCCGGCAACAAGCCTTTCGGCCCTGCCGGAGGCAAGGGGATACAGGCAGTCCTCCTTTTTTATCAGCGAATCGATGATCTTCTTTCCCGCTGCCGCGCTGGAAAGCCCCTTCACATCGATCCCGGCGAGGGTTTTTACATCCGCCGGAACGAACGCTTCAGCCGCAGCCGCCGGGCCCGGCTTCCCGCGGCACGATTTCGCGCCGCAGGCGCAGCATGAGAACACAAGAAGAAAAAGAAGAGTTGAAAGAAACCGGCGGCAGAGGGATTTTATGGGAAAAACCAAGAATTGACGATTACGGAATGATTGCCTCGCACTCGTTGCCGCCGCCGACGCCGGCGCAGCCTCCGTCGCAGGCATCGCTCTGATCATCCTGGAAGGTGACGCCGTTGGACTTGAACCTGTAGCAGTAGGTCGTGGCCGGCGCCTGGGCAGCCGTTGTCAGTGCCCAGTAGGTGGTGCAATCGGTCATGGCGTCTCCCGGGTCCCAGGTGCCCCAGCTCGAGAGAACATTGACGCCGTTGGCCGTGCAGTCGCCGCCCGACTCAGTGTCGCAGCTCGCGTCCGTGACGCAGATGCCGAGGCGCTTGTTGGCCTGGCCCGTGTCCGTGCCCACGATCGGGCTCGTCGTATCGGCAACGCATGCCGCGGTTCCCTCGCAGGTGCCCGTGACCGTGCACATGTCCACCATGCTGCACGCGTTCGCGTCGTCGCAGGGCGTTCCCTCGGCCGTGTAGAGATCGTCCGGGCAGGTCTTGTCCGTGCCGTTGCAGTTCTCCGCAGGGTCGCAGACCGCCTGCGTGGACGCGCGGCACGTGACTTCGGTCCCTGCCACGGCGTCGATCGGGCAGGTCTTGTCCGTTCCGTTGCAGCTCTCCGCAACGTCGCACACGCCGTCGGCTGCGAGGCACACCACCGTGTTCTCGGCCACGCCGTCGTCCGGGCAGGCCGGGCCGTCGCCGGGGCACAGCTCGGCAACGTCGCAGTCGCCGTCCGCTGCGCGGCACTCGACCGAGTCGGCCGAATAGGCGTCGTCCGGGCAGTCAGGGTCGTCGCCCGGGCAGCTCTCGGCGATGTCGCAGTCGCCGTCCGCCGCCCGGCACACCACCGTGTCCGCCGCGTACCCGTCGTCCGGGCATGCCGGGCCGTCGCCGGGGCACAGCTCGGCAACGTCGCAATCGCCGTCCGCTGCGAGGCACACCACCGTGTTCTCGGCCACGGCGTCGGCCGGGCAGGCCGGGCCGTCGCCGGGGCACAGCTCGGCAACGTCGCACACGCCGTCCGCAGCGCGGCACTCGACCGTGTCGGCCGCGAACGAGTCGGCCGGGCAGTCCGCGCTCTCGCCCGTGCATACCTCGGCCGCCAGGTCGCAGCCGCCGGCCACCAGTGCGCGGCACTCTGTATCGACTGCCTTGTAAGCGTCCGCGGGGCAGCTCGTGTCCGTTCCGTTGCACAGCTCCTCCACGTCGCAGCCGCCGCCAGAGTCTTCCCTGCAGACCACGGTGTCCGCGCTCACCTCGCTCTCGCAGGTGTGCGTCTCCGTGTCGCAGGTGTCGTCCGTGCAGGGCAGCTCGTCGTCGCAGTCATCGGCCTCGGTGTCCGCCTCGCAGGTGAACGCGCACTCGTCCGTGCACCCGTCCTCGTCGTCGCCGTCGGCGCCGTCGTCGCACTGTTCCACCGGGTCGGCGTCCTCGTCCGTGTACTCGTCGCCGCAGGTCGTGACCTGGCACGTTTGCGATATGCAGATCTCCCTGTCGTCGGGGTTGTCGCCGTCGCACTCCGTGCCGTCGTCGAGCGGGTCTTCGTGCGCGCAGATGAAGTTGACCGTGTCGCAGTACTCCGTGCCGTTGCAGTCCTCGCCGTCGGCCGGGCAGTCCGCGTTGTCCTCGCACTCGAGCAGGCAGTCCGCCGTGCAGTTGCCCTCCGAGGGAGGCTCGCACTGCTCGTCGCCGCCCAGGTCGATAAAACCGTCGCCGCACTCTGACACATCGCAGTCGCCTTCAAGGCAGATGCTCCTGGGGTCGGACTCGCACACGAAGCCGTCGTCCTGCGTCACGTCGTCAGGGCAGTCCTCGCCCACGCCGTCGCACAGCTCCTCGATGTCGCACTCGCCCGTCGCCGCGCGGCAGACCACGGTGTCTTCGGCCAGCTCGTTGGCGCACGCGTGGTCCGAGCCGCACTCGTCCACCGTGCAGTCATGCCCGTCGTCGCAGTCTTCATCGTCCTCGCATGAATAGGTGCAGTCGTTGTCACAGCCGTCACCGTTGGTGTCATTGCCGTCATCGCAATCCTCGACGCCCTCCTTCTCGCCGTTGCCGCACTCCTCGGTCACGCCCTCCTCCGTCACCATGTCGTCCTCGACGGGGTCCTCGGTCGCGTCCTCTTCGGGCAGGTCGAAGCTCGTAAGCTGCGTACAGGATGCCCAGAGAAGCGCACATGAAATCACTAACAACCACTTTGCCTTACCTTTCATTTTTTCCTCCTTTTACTTTTAATCCTTAAATTTAAGTTTAAAATCAAATTTTTCTACTTTATATTATATAATTTTAAATTGTCAACCGTGAATATTAAAACTCGCACTCGGAAAACTCCGGAGTGGGAGAAATATCAGCCGGACCGCGCGGCAGAATCTTGTAGTTTCCGAAAAGTCCCCTGATGCCGAACCATGAAATAATGCCGGTTACGGAGTCGAAGCGTGTGCCCGCTATGCTTTCCGCGTATCCATGGCACGGATAATGGAACAGGTCGTCTTCCACCATGACGCCTTCCCCGGTCTCGAACTGGCCGTAATTGTCGTAATCCTCGCTGACCGTGAGGTTCCTGACCGTCACAAGGACCCCTTCGTATGCCTCGGCCTGCTGCCTGCTCTGCTCGGCCGTGGGATCCATCAGGATATCGCTCGCCTCGACCGCCGCGGGCTCCACGGGAAGCCATTCCCCGGTTTTTGCGACCGTGGCCTGATAAATTTCGCTCAGGTGGCTGAAATAGTAGGGGAACGGGTCCTCCGGGTCCGGCGGCGATCCGTCGTCATCGTACAGGAACTCCGCGTACACCCCGGTAACGGTCACGAGATCGCCAACGGCAAGGTGCTCGCTTTCAGGCACGACCGCGGGGTTGTACACGGTAATGCCGCACCATTTTCCGCAAACGCTTTGCCCGGTTTCATCCACCTCGCTGATCCAGATGGTCCCGATGCGGCCTTCCATGTCTTCATCGAATTCATCCACGGCCGTTACGACCACGTTCTTGATTTTCACCTCGGTTTCAGGGACCGGGTGGCCGGGGTCATTGAAATTCTGAAGCTGCCGGATCGTAAAGACGCCGCTCTCCTCATCCCCGGCTCTTTCCGATGCCTCCCTGCAGGACACGAGGAATGAAAGGACGGCAATGCAAATAAAAAAGACATGTCTGGATTGATTTTTTAATAAAAAAGGATTCATTTTTATATGAATAGATTGGATTTTAAGGCCTGCCATGGGCGGTTGTCAACGCAATCAAATAATTAAGGTGCAATCGGGTACGGTTGCTTGCCGGGCGACTGAAGGTCGCCCCTGCCCCCATCGGGTAGAAGGGGAGGCTTAGGGCTCGCGAAAAAATAACTTCCCACTTCTGGACGCCGATCCATCCCGGCTGGCTGCGTTGCTGCACCCCGTCACTCGTCGACATAGAACGACTATGCCTCCGTCGTGACGGGGACCCC
>JBDRLK010000265.1:0-4223 GCA_043813155.1 Pseudomonadota bacterium
GCATTACGCCATGGGGCTGCTCGTCGACGGAGCCGGAAACGACCTTTACAACCCGCAGCAGTGGGTAGCCTACGTCAACCTGGGCTCGGGGCACGACTACTCGCTGGGGATTCATGTCGACGACGGCGGCGACGATGAATACCGCGCAGGCGGTCTTGGCGGCGGATCCGGCAACTGCAACGGCATCGGGCTTTTCGTCAACAACGGCGGGAGCGACACCTACCACGCATCTTCCCGCTCGACCTTCGGTGTGGCGCGCCTGTCGGGAGAATGCAACGGCTCCGGGTCCCCGAGGCTGCTGGTCCCCACGACCGGAATATTCATCGATGCGGCCGGGGCCGACGGTTACGACAGGCCCCCGGACACGCTTCCCGTTCTCGAGGACAATACGTCATGGCAGCAGAATGAAAACGACCCGGCCATTGAAACCGAGCACGGCGCGGGGATCGATGCGCCGGAAGGTGAATCGTACGTTCATTAAGGATTTACTGGCCCGCTCTCCCCGCCATTTTTGGAATCATGCACTCTCCGTCAACGCAGATCATTTTGTCACTGCACTCGTCGCTCGATCCGCACGCAAGGCTCGAGGCGGCCGTCTTCCCCACACCCTCGCCCTTCCCTTCTCCCGGCTTTTCCTCCGCGCCGGCCTGCCCCTTGCTCGAGGGTACGGTTCCTTTTCCGCCGCCCTGCGCGCCCCCCCCGCATCCCGGGGACAAGGCGCCGGCCGCCAGCACGATAATCAAGCCTATAAATATTTCAGTTTTCCACGCCTGCATTTGGTGTTTTCAATAAAAAGTGACTTTTCTTCCAGGTAATCATAAATCAGGTGCCTGCTGTTTTCCAGGACCTCGACAAGATAATGCGTGTACGCCTGCTTCGAGCTTATCGTGAACCAGGCCCCGGAAGGCACCCTGCCCCGCGAAATCTGAGAGGCGGCCTCTGAGTAGAACTGGGAGGATACATCCATCCAGCAGAAAACCGGCGAGCATGCTCGCCAGATCTTCTTGCAGAGGTCGACCGCTCTCACCAGGTTTCCCTGCTGAAAATCGTTTTCCCCGGCTCCCAGGATTCCATCCTTGCAGAAAAAAAAGCTCAACGAAAACGTCTCCCTCCTCAAGACCCACTTGCCGTTGTACTGAAGCGAAAACAGGAGCTCGTCCAGCTCCACGTGCGGGGGAGAGGCTTTCAGCGTGTACTCGGGAAGGGCGAAGTTGGCATTGTACGCAGCCATGATGTACTCATGCCTCCTTTCTGATTTGCCCTTCGCGGCCCGCAGGTTATTGTAAAGATCGATCATCCATTTGAACCCGGAGACCCTGTCGAGAATAGTGTAATTCAGATGGCAGTCGTTGCCCTTGAGCAGCTTGAACCCCATGTTGTCGTCGACGAGGCATTGATGAAACATCTCCATCGTCTCCGGGACGGCCCTGTCCTCGCTGAAAAAAAAGTCGGCCCAGAAATACTCGGTCTCTTCTATGCTGCTAAAAAGGCTCATCTCGCGTCTGCAGCCCCCCGGTTTTCCGCACAATAATGTGTCATCTTTCCCGGAAAAACGCAAGAAAAAAAGTTGGGGGTCAGGCCTTGAATGTCGATTTTCCCCTTATTATTGAAAAATCCCGCCATGAAATCCGGAAAATTCAACATTCAAGGCCTGACCCCTTCCCTTTGCGCTGAAAATTATTTAAGTTTTTTTCATGGCATTCGAACAGGGACCCATAAGACCGCCGAGCGAAGCGCGCAGCCTGCTCTTGAGAGTGACGCGCAACTGCCCGTGGAACAGGTGCGCCTTCTGCCCCGTTTACAAGGGAAAAAAGTTCTCCAGGCGCAAAGAGGAGGAAATCATCGGGGACATCGATGCCGTGGCCCGGGGCCTCGATGCGGCCGTGGAGCTGTCACGGAGCATGGGCTGCGGGGGCGAGGTCACGGCGCCCGTTGTACAGGCGCTCGTTCAGTCGCCGGGCGTGGCAGAGGCCGAGGCGGCGGCCGGGGTATGGCTCTACCATGGCGAGGGCTCGGTGTTCCTCCAGGATTCCGACGCTCTCGTTATCCCCGCGGCGGCCATCATCCGCGTACTCAGGCATTTGCGTGAAACGCTGCCCATGATCACGAGGGTCACGTGCTACTCCAGGAGCGCCACGCTGGCGAAAAAGGGAGCCGGCGCGCTGAAGCAGATCCGCGAGGCTGGACTCGACAGGGTTCACGCCGGCCTGGAGAGCGGGTCGAAGAACGTGCTCGAGCTCATTCAAAAGGGGGCGACGCCCGAGACCCACGTCAGGGCGGGAAGGGCCGCCATGGACGCGGGTCTCGAGCTCAGCGAGTACGTCATGCCGGGGATCGGGGGAAAAGAGTTCAGCAGGGAGCACGCGGTGGAGTCTGCAAGGGTCATCAGCGAAATCTCCCCGGATTTCACGAGGCTCCGATCGCTCGGTATAAGGGGGCGGACCCCGATCCGCAACATGGTCGACAAAGGAGAGATCGAGGTTCTCGACGACGACGGGATGGTGAAGGAAATCAGGCTGCTGATCGAAAACCTCGCCGGCGCCCGGACCATGCTCGTGAGCGACCACATTCTGAACCTGCTCGGCAACCTCGAAGGCAGGCTGCCCGGGGATCAGGCGAAGCTTCTGGCGATCATCGACGCGTACCTTGAGCTTCCCCGGAAAGAAAAGGACATTTTCAGGCTCGGAAGAAGGGCCTGTGTTTTCAATTCCACCGACGATCTTCGCAACCCCGGCCGCCGCAGGATCGCCGAAGGGATTTACGAGGAAGCGCAAAGCTCCGGCATGACGATCGACGAGATGTGCAGGGAAATGCTGTCACGGATGATTTAGGAATGTGCTGCAGGCCGATCCTGTATCCGGCACGCCAAAGGGCGTGCAGCTACTGGGCACGCCAAAGGGCGTGCAGCTACTGGGCACGCCAAAGGGCGTGCAGCACCAATCAATGCTTCTTCTTTTTCTTTTTTGATTTTGAGTCGTCGGCAAGGTCGCCGATGGGATCGTTCAGGTTGAATTCCTTCTCTTCCGCGGTCGTCTTCTCGCCGTTGATCTTTGTGTGGCCCTTGCCGTTTTTTATTTTGCCTTTCGCCGCCGCGGCTTCCTCCCTCTCCTGCTCGAGCTTCTCGATCTGCCTTTTCAGCCTCTCCCCCTCTTCCCTGTCCCTGGCCGAAAGCGTGGCCTTCTCCTGCAGAAGCACGAGCTTCTTCTCCATCTCTTCGATCTGCTTGCGCTTCTGCACGTCCTTATCGCGGGCGGATTCCTCCAGCGCCAGCCTTGCCTGTTCCTTGAGCTCCGCATCCTTGTTCATCTTGTACAGGACGATGCCGGCGGCCGCGGCGCCGATGACGAAAACAGCCGCCACGACGCCCATGACCCACCCGGGGAGGCCCTTCCTGCCGCGTGCATTGATTGCCGCAAGCTGCTGCTCGTGCTCCATCCTGAGGCGCTCCTGCTCCAGCCTCTGCTTCATCTCCAGGTCCTTTTTAAGCTTTATCTCCTCCAGCTCCCGATCCCTGATCTTTCGCTCCTGCGCTTCCTTCTCCGCCCTTTCCTTTGCCAGCCTCGCTTCTTCCTCCTCTCTTTTTCTTCTCTCCGCTTCCTCGAGCTTTCTTCGCAGCTCATCCTCCCGCCTTCTCACTGACTCCTCTTCCATCTCCCTCCGTTCCTCCTCTTCCCTGCCGAGCCGTTCCTTCTCCAGGCTCAGCAGGTCGTTGAGCGCTGAATGAACACCGTCGAGCTTTGGCACCTGGCCCATGGTCACCTCCTTGAAGTTCTTTAAGTTGGATTGCGATTCGACCTGAAGCTTGGCTGATTATTGCTGGAGGTGGTTGGAGAGGTGTGAAGGGTCCCCAAGTACAGCGCCCCGCAAGTTCGGGACCAGCCTTGTAGCGAGGGCGCGCATGTGGCGCCGGATCGCGAGCGCGCCCGCAGCGCCCGACGGAGGCGTAGCAGGGCTACATCGACGAGGGCGCGAGGACGTAAGCCGCGAGGCGGCCCACATGCGCGGCCGCAGTAGAGGCTGGTCCCGGAATTGCGGGGTGCTGTACTTAGGGTGGGCTATCACACACTCAGCACCTACTTAAAAAATCCGCGCTGCAGATTACGGTAACTCGCGAGCACCATCCGCTGCAGGGTCAGAAGTTCGACGTGAGCAAGGAGGCGGGGACCCACGTGTCCATCCGGCTGAAGGACGGCACGGCGATGCTGTTGCCGCGCGACTGGACG
>JBDRLK010000266.1:0-2410 GCA_043813155.1 Pseudomonadota bacterium
TGCATAAAATGATTTTGGCCCTGGCCGTTCTTGTCATGATCGCCCTCCTCTCGCTGCTTTCGGGCCCCGTGCATTCCTCTGCCAAGGACACGAAATCAACGGGCAAAAAATGCTCCTTCTGCCATGACGGCAGCCCGAAAGACGGAACGCTGACCGAAGAGGGGGAGTGTTACAAGAAGAACGACAACAAGCAGGGGGACTGCTGGTAGGCGGAAGAAGAAGCCCCGATCTTATAATATCATTGCACGATAACCGTACATCCATTCATCACGCCACGAAGAACAATGGAAGAAAAGGCTGAAAAAAGGCGAGAGCAGGGATGGGCGACCTTGGGCGGAGGCATGTGGATACTAGTATTTGCCGTTCTCGGCGCAATCCTGCTGCAGCACGTTCTTTACATTGCCGTACCGTCGTCCATTCAATACCTGAAAATATTTTCCACGCTTTTCGCGGGCCTGCTGTTCCTGTCCGTGGTGCTCGTTGGGCTGGCCAACAGCAGGGCCCGCAAATTCCTTGGCTCGAGCAGGTTCGCGGTGCCGGTCCTGCTTTTCGTTGCCGTCTACAGCACCATAGGGACGCTCGTGGTGCAGGGGTTGGGACACGAGAGCTTTATGAAGATGTACGGGCCGCCGCTCGCCTGGGTTCTCGAAATGCTGCACTTTCAGGAGATCTTCAACAGCTTCGCTTTCTGCGCCGTTCTGGGCCTGGGAGCCGGCGGGCTGCTCCTGGCCTGCGCCCCGATCAGGCCCGTGACGCCTGCCAGGGCCGGCAAGCTGCTGGCCCACCTGGGCATTCTCGTCATCCTGCTGGGCGCTGCCGTCGGGTCCATCTGGGGCGTCAGGGGCCGCCTCGGCCTTGTCGAGGGCGAGCAGGAGGACAGGTTTGTCGCGTCCATCCGGGGCGCGACAGGGCATGAAGAGATTGCGCTCGGGTTTTCCCTGAAGCTCGAGGATTTCCAGCTGGCGCTTCGCGAGCCCGACTTCCGGCTTCGCCTCTTCGATACCGGCGAAGGCTCCATGAAGCTTATAAAATCCGTTGATCCCTCAAAGGGCAGGGGGGAGTTCGACAAGCTCGGCGGGGAGGGAATACGGATCCTCAACTACTGGCCCGATCACGAGGTCGTTGCCGAGCCCCTGGAGGCCGGCGAGGGGGAAAAGGGGGAAGCCGCGGCTCTCGGCCTGCGAAAGCTGGAAGGGGACGGGAAGAAGCTTTGGCTTTTCAGCTCGGAGAAATTCCCCGAGGGAGGAGTCGTGAAGGAGGGAACGGGGCAGATCCTGTTCACGTGGTCCGAGAAAAGAGCGCGGCAGGTCGCGGAAAGGCTCGCGGCATCCCCCGGCCGGAAGCACAGAATCCAGATAGGGGATCACGAGATCGCGGTGGACGTGGGCGAAAAGTACAAGCTGCCCGGAAGCGATCATTTACTGTCGGTGATCGATTTCTATCACGACTTTGTGATCGACATGAACACGCGCACGCCGGCCAACCGGTCGAACGAGCCCGACAACCCCGCGCTCAAGGCCGCCATCGTGACGTCGACCGGCGACACGCTGGAATCGGGGTGGCTCTTCGCGAATTTCCCGGACGTCCACGCAACGTCAAAGGATTCTGTCCTGGCGCGCATGCGCTATACCTACGGCGAGGGCAGCGACACGCCGGGGCCGGCGCTCCTCGTCGTGGGAGAGAAGAGGGAAGTGTGGGTTATCAAGGACGGCACGATCTCATCCCCGGAGCCTCTCGACCTTGGCGGCAGCGCGCAGCTGGGCTCTTTCGGCGTGGCGGCGACCGACCTTCTGGCCGAAGCGAACATCGCAAGAAGGCACATCACGCGATCGGATAAGGCGCGCGATCCCGCAGTCGAGGTGAGGGTTGAGGGCCGGGACAAGCCCGTGGTGCTGACCGCGGGCAGGCCCGAGCGCGTTTCGGATGACAGAATGCTCGTCCTGTCCATGCAGGAGGAGAACGTCGAGGATTACCTCAGCAGGCTTTCGGTCGTCGAGGAGGGCAAAACCGTTCTCACGCAGACAATAGAAGTCAACCACCCGCTGTCCTACGGCGGGTTCGACATATACCAGTCGAACTATGACCCTGAAAAGCCGAATTGGACGGGGCTCGAGGTCGTGCGGGACCCGGGCATCCTGCTTGTCTACCTGGGGTTTATACTGAACCTGGCGGGCGTCCTGCAGGTCATTTTCGGCGTTCCCATGATCCGCCGCTTTCGCGGCAAAAAGGGCGGTTGATGATACCCCGGGGGGGTAGAAGGGGAGGCTTTAGCCTCCCATTCGCCTTCGCGTCGGGTAGGGGAGGCTTTAGCCTCCCATTCGCCTTCGCGTCGGGTAGGGGAGGCTGTAGCCTCCCATTCGCCTGCTCGTCGGGGAGGGGAGGCTTAAGCCTCCCAGGACCCACCTGGACC
>JBDRLK010000267.1:0-8937 GCA_043813155.1 Pseudomonadota bacterium
CCGCGAGCGAGCCGAGCGGAGCCCTTGTGCAGCGAGAGCGAGGCGAGTGAGTGGCCCGGCGGCCGTCACCGCAGGGAGTCGTACGTGCACCTGTGGGGCCCTGAAAATTATGTGTATAATATTCAGGGCTAAAGCCTCCCCTACCCTGCAGGGCGATAATCGGGGGAGGCTAAAGCCTCCCCTACCCCGCGGGGCGATAACCGGAGTTCGATTTCTAGTACGGCACTTGCCTGGAAATCTCGTAGCTTCCGAACCAGCGGCGAAGCTGCGTTTTGGGCTGCCTGTCCCCGTCGTAGGTGATGAGCGCGTAGGTCATGCCCGTGTCCTGGCCCAGGTGCTGCAGGTCGATGTTCATCATCTTGACCCACGTGCCCGTGTTCACGTACAGCTTTCCGGGAGGAACGAGCCTGTAGCGCGGCTGGTGCGAGTGGCCCGTGATTATCGTGTGAACGCCCCTCGTCTTGCGAAGGGCCCTCTCCACGTTGTTGTCGTAGGAGCGCGTGGGGATGAGCACCTCCCTGATGATCTTCACCCCCTCCCACAGTTTCCGCATGACCGTTCCCCCCTTGGGAGCAAGCCTGGACGCGAAAAAATGGTAGAGAATCTTCGAGGTGATCTTGACGGTGAACCTGAAGTCCAGGAGGAACCCGCCCAGGAGCAGCCGCCGCAGGGGGTAAACGTGATCGATGAAATGGCGCTCCTTCTTCAGCGGAATGATCACGCGAAGGAGAAGGACGCTGCCCCAGGGAAGATAGAGAATGGGCTGGGCATCGTATCTCTTGACCATGAGCTGCCGGTAGTCGAACTGCAGGTGAGCCTCGAACATGTGGCCGTGATGGATCTGTATCCCCTCGGGAAGGCTGTAAGCGGGCGTCCTGTCGATGAACTTCAGCCTGCCGCCCAGCGATCCCGGGGCGATGGCGTCGCGGAAGACCTTCTGCGCAACGGGAAGCAGCAGCTCGATATCATGGTTGCCCGGGACGACGGTTATCTCCGTCCCGCCCCGGTCGAGGAAAGACGTCAGCGCCTGGCAGACCCCGGGATGGCCCGAAAGGCACTGGTGCGCTTTGTGCGCAGCCACCTCCTCGGTGATTTCCTCGGTGAACGCCCCCTCCTTTCCGACCTGCACCTTCATGAGGTCGAGAATGTCGCCGTTGAGGATGAGCTCGATTTTCTTGCCGCCGCCGAACTCCCCGGAATAGAACTGGAGAAACTCCTCGAACTTGCCGTCCTCGAAATAATCCTCGTAGGGATTGAAGATACCCCGCCTTTGCCCCGTGCCCAGATGAAAATCGCTGACGATAAGCCTGAAGTCTGGGGTGAATGTTTTCACTTTACTTCGATGTAGGTATTCCGGCGGCTCTCTTTCAGCATGATCTCCACCTGCCGATTGAGCTCTTCATTGATCAGGTCGTTGAGGATCTCGTTCTTGACTTCGTCGAAGGGTTTCACTTTCGGCGTCTTCTTCTTGAGCATCTTGATGATGTGAAAGCCCTTGTCGCTCCTGACGGGCGAGGACACTTCACCCTCCTCGAGAACCATGAGCGCCTTGTCGATCTCGGACGGCAGCTCGCCGTGCTTGAACTTGCCCAGCACTCCGCCGCTCTCGGCCGTGGTCGCATCCTCAGAATACTCCCTTGCGACCTCGGCAAAATCGGCGCCCGCGCTCTTTGCCTTGACGGCAATGCCGGCCGCCTTTTCCTTCTGCTTCGATGCCTCCACAACGTCGGCATCCTCCGGAACGGCAATGAAAATATGGGCGATCTTGAACGTGGCCTGCGTCATGATGGACATGGTCTGCCGGTTGTAGAACGCCTTCGCGTCCTCCTCCGTCACCTTCGGGCCGCCGCTCTTGAGGCCTATGACCTTGTAGCGCAGTATCTGCGAGCGCAGGACCAGCTTCCTGTAAGTATTCTCGTCCATGCCCTGGGACTCGATGTAACCGATGAACTTTTTCTTGGTGATGCCCTGCTCGGCAATCTGGTTTTCGAGGGCGCCGTCGATCTCGGCCTGTGACACGCTGATCCTAAGCTCCTGCGCGGTCTGCTCGATGAGACGGTTGTCGATGAGCTCCATGAGCGCCATCTGAAGCGCGTCCTTGTCCGGGATCTCCTGGCCGAGCGAGGCCCTGGCGCGTATCTTCATGATCTCCGCCACCTGCACCACCTCGCTGAGCAGGATGATTTCATCGCCCACGGCCGCGGCAATCTTGTCGACCAGCTCGCCGCTCGCCCGCGGGGGCGCGGCGATGCCGCCCAGAATAAAAATAAAAATGCCAAGATATCTTCTCATCGTGTCATCCTGCTAGTGCTCTTGCTTGCCTCCCTCCGGCTGGAGCGGGACAACCGGCGGGCCCTGCTTCACCGTGGTCCCCGGAGCGGGGCCGACCTTGCCCGGGGGCTCGACGCCCGGCGGCAGGTCTGCATCCATGTTTATGCCCGGCGGCCCCTGGGGCTCGGGGATCATGATCTGGTCGAACAGCTTCTCGTTGATAACGATCTTGGCCTTCTGCCGCAGGGACTGGACAAACTTTTCCTTGGCTTCCTCTCTTTTGTCCTTCCAGAGAATGCTCTGGATCTGCCTGTGGACCTGTTCGAATGTGCGGTGCACCTCCGGCCTCGTGGAGGTGAACTTGACAATGTGGTAGCCTTCCTCTGTTTCCACGAGCTTGCCGTAGACATCCCCCACGTTCTCGAGGCTGTAAAGCGCCTCCAGGAGCCTGGCGTCGATCTCGGGCTCGTCCTTGACCCGCTCCTCGAGCTTCGAAAAATAGCCCATGTCGCCGCCGTGCGATTTGTTGATCGGGTCCTCGGAGTATTTCATGACGCTTTCTCTGAACTTCACGGAGCTCTTTGTGTCGCCGAGCACCTCCTCGAGCACCTTGCCGGCAAGCGCCTTGTCCTTGATCAGGACGTGGGCGAGCCTCCGCTGCGCCGGCTTCTGGTATTTCTCCGGGTGGTCTTCATAGTATTTGCGCATTTGCGCTTCGTCGATATCTTCCAGCTTGACCTTGTCCTCCACTTCCCTCTGGATCAGTTCCCTTATCAGGGACTGGCGCAGCGCTCTCTGCACCATGGGGTCCTTGTCGTATCCGCGGCTCTTGGCTTCCATGGCCAGCAGCTCGAAGCGCACCATCTCCTCGAGCTTCTTTTTCTTCATTTCCGGCGTGTTGTATTTCGATCGCAGGTAAGGCGTGTACGCATTGATCGTGTCCTGGAACTCCTTGACCGTTATCCTTACATCCCCGATCTCTGCCAGAATTTCCTCGTCCGACCCTGTCCCGGCCGGCTCGGGCTTCTTGCAGCCGCAGACCGCTGCCACTGCGCATACCAGGAAAAGAGCCTTAAAAACAGTTGTATTATTCATTTTCAACCTCTTTAAAATCAAAGCAGCCGCAGGCCCCCGGCGTGGACCCGAGGAGCGCCGGCGGCGCTTCTCGAAAGGGGCCGTCAGATACAATTAATGAAATCTAATTTCATTTCATACTTTTTTCAATACGGACAGCAATTTTTTTTCCGCAGGCCCGGCAGCCTCGCCGCTCAGGGTGCCTGCCTCAGGCGCTCGACCTCATCGATAATCATGGCAGCGGCCCTGTCGATCTCCTGCTGCGCCGTCCCGCGGCCCGTGGAGAATCTCACCGTTCCCATGGCGTACCCCGGCGGCACCTTCATGGCTTTCAGCACGGACGAGACGAGCGCGGGGCCGCCGGCATGGCACGCTGCGCCGGCCGAGGCGGCCACGCCCTCCAGCGCCGCCAGGAGCGCATCGGCCTCGACGTTCCCAAAGCCCACGCTGAGCGTGTTGGGCAGCCTTTCGGTCGGGTGGCCGTTGAGCCTGATCCCGTCGAGGGCCTGCTCGAGCCAGCCCAGCAGGCGGTCGCGCATGGCCTGCATGTGCGCGCGGTTTTTCGCTAGATCCCTTTTCGCCACCTCGCAGGCTTTGCCGAAAGCGACAATGAAGGGCACGTTCTCGGTCCCGGCCCGCCTGCCCTCCTCGTGGCCCGCCCCGTGCATGAGTTTCTCGAGCTCGGTCCCTCCGCGGATGTACAGGGCGCCGATCCCCTTGGGCGCATAGAGCTTGTGCCCGGCCAGCGAGAGGAGGTCCACGCCCAGCTCGTCGACGGAAACCGGGATCTTGCCCGCGGATTGGGCCGCGTCCGTATGAAACAGGACCCCGCGCTCCCCGGCGATCTTCGCGATCCGCTCGACGGGCTCGATCGTTCCGACCTCGTTGTTCGCGTGCATCACGCTGATCAGGATCGTTCCCGGCTTTATGGCTTCCCTGACCTGTTCCGGGTCCAGCAGCCCGTCGCCGTCCACGGGCAGCGTGGTAACCTGAAAGCCTCCCCCGGCCAGGTACCCGCATACTTCGGTCACTGCAGGGTGCTCGACGGCCGAGGTGATCAGGTGGCCGCCCCTGTGCCTGTGCGCCAGGACCGCGCCCTTGATCGCGTAATTGTTCGATTCCGTTCCGCCGCTCGTGAAGACAACCTCGCCGGGCCGGCAGCCGAGAAAATCGGCCACCTGCGCCCGCGCCCTTTCCACGGCCTCCCTGGCCGCCCTTCCCTGGGCGTGAGAGCTGGAAGGGTTGCCGAGCTGATCCCGCAGGAACGGGATCATCTCTTCCGCGACCTCGCGGTCGATGGGCGTCGTCGCGTTGTAGTCCAGGTAGATGGGAGTCATCATCAACTCCGCTGCGGCCGGTCCCAGGGGACCCTGACGCGTTCGATGGAGAGGCTTTTCCCCGTGGCTTCGTCAACCTCGATCATGACGCCCTCGAGCTTTGCATTGCCGTCCGCCGGCTTGAACGTCTGGGGGATGTTGGTGGTGAGTCTCTTGATCACGCGCTCAGGGTCCAGGCCGATCACGGAATCCACGGGGCCCGTCATGCCGGCGTCCGAAATAAAGGCCGTTCCCGCCGGCGAAACGGCCTCGTCGGCCGTCTGCACGTGCGTGTGGGTCCCGATGAGCGCCGTGACCCTCCCGTCCAGGTACCGGAAAAGCCCCGCCTTCTCGCCCGTGGCCTCTGCGTGAAAATCCACGATGGTTATACGGGCCTCCCCGGGCTTCTTCGCGAGAATCGCATCGATGCATTCGACCGGGTCCGACGCCCACTGGATATAAACCTGGCCCAGAAGATTGACGACCGCGACGCTCGCCCCGCCCGGCGCGGTGTACACCGACCAGCCCCGGCCCGGCGTCCTTGCCGCATAATTGGCCGGCCGCAGAAGCCGCTTTTCCTCGTCCAGGAAGGGGACGATCTCCTTCCTTCGGAAAACGTGATTGCCCGTCGTAATAACGTCGATTCCCACGCTGAAAAGCTCCCTGGCGATCGTTGGCGTGATGCCAAGCCCGCCGGCCGTGTTCTCGCCGTTGGCGATCACGAATGCCGCGGAGCTCTTTTTCAGGCCCGGAACGATGCCCGCCACCGCGTCCCTGCCGGCGCTTCCGACGATATCTGCCACGAAGAGGATTTTCATTTGGCGTACTCTACGGCCCGCGTCTCCCTGATCACCGTTATCTTGACCTGGCCGGGATAGGTAAGCTCCTTTTCGACTTTATGCGCGATATCCTTTGCCAGGACCGCGGCGTCGGCGTCGCCTATCTTCAGGCTCTCGACCAGGACCCTGACCTCCCTGCCGGCCTGAACCGCGAACGATTTCTCCACTCCCCTGAAGGATAAGCAGATCTTCTCCAGGTCCTCGACTCTCTTGAGGTAGGCTTCCAGGACCTCGCGGCGCGCACCCGGCCGCGCGCCGCTGATGGCGTCGGCCGCCGACACGAGGAAGGCCAGGACGCTCTGGGGAGCCTCGTCCTCGTGGTGCGCCGCAATGGCGTGCACGAGCCTGTCATCCTCGCCGTTCTTTTTCGCAAGCTGGGCCCCCACGACGGCATGGGACCCTTCAATCTGGTGGCTCACGGCTTTGCCGATGTCATGGAGCAGCCCCGCCCTCCTGGCCTGGCGTATGGACACGCGCAGCTCCGAGGCCATGAGACCGGCGAGAAAGGCCGTTTCCATTGAGTGCTGCAGCACGTTCTGGGCATAGCTGTATCGATACTTGAGCTGTCCGACCAGCTTGATCAGCTCGGGTTGCATCCTTCCGATGCCGAGCTCCATGAGCGCCCTTTCACCGGTGTCCTTTATGCTCTTGGCGACCTCCTCCGTGCTTTTCGCCACGACCTCTTCGATCCTGTTGGGATGAATTCTCCCGTCCGAAACGAGCTTCTCGAGCGCCATGCGCGCGATTTCCCTCCTCACGGGATCGTAGGCCGATATGGTCACGGACTCCGGAGTGTCGTCAACAATGAACTCAACGCCCGTGGCCGCCTCCAGCGCCCTGATATTCCGCCCTTCCCTTCCGATGATCCTGCCCTTCATGTCATCGCCCGGCAGGGGCACAACGGCAACGGACCTTTCCTGAACGGCGTCGCTCGCATAGCGCTGGATGGCCGTGGCAATAATATTCCTGGCCTTCTTTTCCGCGTCCTCCCGCGTGCTGTCTTCGATCTGCTTGATCTCCTTCGCGGCAAGCCTCTTGGCTTCATCCGTGACGCTGGATATGACCTGCTGGCGCGCCTGCTGCTGGTTCATCCCTGCGACTCTCTCGAGCGTCTCCTGCTGGCTTACGATGATGTCCTCGACGCTTCGCTCCCTTTCCTTGATGCGGTGCTCCCTTTTCCCCTGCATCTTCTCCTTGCGGCTTATCTCGATTTCCTTTGAGTTTATGAGGTCATTTTTCCTCTCGATATTCTCCTGCCGCTTGACCAGCCTCTCCTCGAGCTTCTGCATGTCCTTTCTCTGCGTTTCGGACTCGCGCTCGAAATCGCCTTTCATCTTGATGATTATTTCCTTTGCGTCGATCTCCGCCTTTCTCTGGACCGAATCAGCATCCTCCCTTGCTCTTTTCAGAATGTTGTCGCCATCCTCTTTCGCCCTGTCGAGGTCACTGACGACGCCCCTTTTGATCAGCAGGTAAGAAACAATTGCGCCGGCAAACAGCCCCCCGCCGGCCGCAAGCAACACAAAAGCATACTGCGGCATGATAACCTCCTTCCTGAAATCCCGCCCCCGGGCACGACGGCAATACAGGCTGATGCGCAGGGCTGCCGCCCCGCGCCCGCACTTCGCCGTGCCTGTGGAAGCGGAAACTTATGTTAGAAAGCGCAAGGTACGGTTTGGTGGTGAGAAAAACTTTCTCGGGAATCTAATGATGGGTCCCGGGCTCCGCCTGTCCGTGACAGGCTTCCCGTGCAGGATAAGCGTATCAGGATCCGGGCTGCCTTGATTCCGCAGATTGTTGCTTCTACTCCCGAAACTGCCCGTAACAAGGGCGGATTTCAGGGGCACCATGCTAATAAATATGGCAAAACACAGAACTAACCCCAAATATATCAAAGGTTGAAACGCCATATTTTGATCTTCTACTCCGTGTTCCTTGAACTTTCTTTAATATTTAAATAGAAATATTGGGAATTTTTACGAAAAAGTCAATATGTTTAAAGAAGAAGTCAGTAACCGGAAGTCAGAAGAGACGGTCTGTCGCCGGGATGGGACTGAAGCAGTAAACAGGAGATGAGCATGAGGCCACATAAATACCTGATTCTCGGCGCCGGACGCATGGCGCGCGGGTTGGTCCATTATCTCGCGTCAGCGGACGATGGAGCGCAATTCCACCTCGTCGATATCAAAAAGGAGCATATAAAACTGCTCAGGAGCTCGCTGCCGGAGTCGACCCGCAGGAGGCTGACGGCATCGGTCATGGACCTGTCCGCAAGCTCGAAAATCCTCGGCCTGATGAGCCGCTGTGACGTGGCTCTCAGCGCGGCCCACTACAGGTTCAACAGGAACCTGACGCGCATGGCCATTGCAACGCAATGTCACATGGTCGACCTGGGCGGCAACGTTGACGCCGTAAAAGCACAGCTGGGGCTTGACGCGCAGGCACGAAGAAAAAGTGTTGCCATTATACCGGACTGCGGCCTGGCGCCGGGCATGACCAACATCCTGGCGCTCTGGGCGGCCGGCCGCCTCGACCGTATCGACTCGATCAGGATCAGGGTCGGGGGCGTGCCGGTCCGGCCTTCCCCGCCGCTGAACTACATGATGGTCTTTTCGCCCGAGGGGCTTATCAACGAATACATCGAGGACGCCCTGGCCATCCGGAATGGCAGGGTAAAAAGGCTGCCGTCTCTTGCAGAAGTCGAACCCCTGCGTTTTCCTCCGCCTTTCGGGCTCATGGAAGCGTTCAACACCTCGGGCGGCAGCTCGACCCTGGTGGAAACACTGAAAGGCAGGGTAAGGCACCTGGATTATAAAACCATCCGCTATCCCGGCCATTGCCGCATCATGCAGGGGCTCAAGCAGCTCGGCCTGTTCAGCAGCCGACCCTTCATGGCGGGAAAAACGCGCGGGCCGGCGCCCAGGGAGCTTGCCGGGATTCTTTTCGAGAATAACCTGCCGCAGGAGGGCAGGGACGCGGTTCTCGTAAGGGTCATTGCCCGCGGCACGCGGAAGGGCCGTAAAAGCAGCGTGGCCGTGAACCTCATCGACATGATGGACCGGCGCAGCGATCTAACGGCCATGATGCGATGCACGGCGTTTCCAGCGGCCTGCATAGCCTGGATGCTTGCCGCCGGCAAAATAACGCGCCGCGGGGTCCTGCCCCAGGAAAAGGCCGTTCCCGCCGATGCGTTCGTCCGCGCCATGAGGCGCGCCGGTCTCAATATCAGGATTAAAACGAGAAACATCAGCCATTAAAATCCGGGGCAGGGGATCCTTCAGGCTCCCATCCTTTTCCGGGAGGCTAAAGCCCTGAATATTATACACATAATTTTCAGGGCCCCACAGGTGCACGTACGACTCCCTGCGGTGACGGCCGCCGGGCCGCTCACTCGCCTCGCTCTCGCTGCACAAGGGCTCCGCTCGGCTCGCTCGCGT
>JBDRLK010000268.1:0-8576 GCA_043813155.1 Pseudomonadota bacterium
TTTGCTATGAAAAAAGTTCATAGCAAACAGGGGTAAAATTCAAGATTCAAGGCCCGGCCCCCTACACGCGGGCGATGGCGCGGAGGTGATCGACTTCTTTTTTCGTGAGGATCCTGTACGTGCCGGGTTTCAGAGCGCTCAGCGTGATCCCGCCGAACCTGGAACGGTGGATTTTCAGGGCGCGCATGCCCGTTCGTTCGGCTATGCGGTGAATGAGATGGTACCACCCTTCCGTGACCGTCACGAGGACCCTGGCAACGTTGCCCTTCCTTTCCAGGATCCTGACCGTTGCCCTCGATGTCATTCTTCCCTCGAGCATGAGGCCCATTCGCCATTTTTCGAAGTTCCCGTCCGTGACCGCGCCTTTCAGCTTGACCACGTACTGGCGCATGAGCTTTTTCGACCGCAGGAGGCCGTCGGCAAGCATGCCGTCGGTGGTGAGGATGAGCACGCCCGTGGTGTTGTAGTCGAGCCTGCCGATTGAAAAGGCGCGCCCGTGCCCGCGGCGCAGCAGGTCGAACACCATGGGCCTTCCTTCCGGGTCCTCCCTTGAGCATATGGTCTTGCGCGGCTTGTACATGACAAAGTAGAGGTGCGGGCGCGGCGCTGAAACTTTTGTATTGTCGATCGTCACCTTGTCGCGGCCCGGGTCGACTTCAATCGTGGAATCCCGGACAGGCATGCCGTCCAGCTTCACGCGGCCGTTCTTGAGAAGCTCCATGGCCTGCCTTCGCCCCATGCCGGTCGAGGATGTGATGAACCGGATGAGCTTTATTTTTTCGCCGGTCATGAAGCCGGGATATTAACCGGTTCGGGTGGGAAATGGAAGGGTTATGGACCCATGAATTCAAAGGTGTTATACTGCCCCCGTAGAAAAGCAGGAGACATTTAAATGAGAAAAGTCGAAAAACCGTGGGGTTATGAAATTATTTGGGCGGAAACGGACAATTACGTGGGCAAGGTGCTGCACGTGGACAAGGGCCACAGGCTGAGCCTCCAGTACCATGAAATCAAGGAGGAAACGCTTTTTGTGTTCAAGGGGAAAATCCTGTTCGACACGGGGACCGACAGGGGCAACCTGAAACAGACGGAAGTGGGCGAGGGCGAGGCGTTTCACATACCCCCGGAAACAATTCACCGGTTCACGTCCCTTGAGGACACGGACCTCGTCGAAGTTTCGACCAATCACCTCATGGACGTTGTCAGGCTCGAAGACGATTACGGACGCGAGGGGACCAGCAAGCCTTGAGCCGTGGGAGTTGGCCTGCAATAATTAATTTGGATGTTCTTATTGATATCCAGACCAAATAATGTCAAAATTTCCTGAATTGTCCAGGCCTATCCGCGGGGCAGGGAATTTGTTTCTCTTTTTGGCAAGGTGACGTGAAAATCGATTCGCTCATAGGAAGGATCATCCACAACCGCTTCAGGCTCGAGGAGAGATTGGGTGTCGGCGGCATGGGCGCTGTCTACAGGGCCAAGCACCTCTTTCTCGACAGGGTAGCGGCGATCAAGATCATCCGGCCTGAGCAGAAATCGCAGGATCATTTCAGGGCCTGGTTTCTGCGGGAAGCCAGGGCCGTCAACATGATCAACCACGCCCATATCGTGGAAATATACGATTACGGCGAGACCGAGGACGGACTCGCCTACCTGGTAATGGAATTTCTCGACGGAATGCCGCTTACGAGGTTCATCACCAATGGGCCCATGGGGCTCAGGGAGAGCGTTGACCTGCTCGAGCAGGTTTGCGCGGCCCTGGCCAGGGCGCACGACATGGGTGTGATCCACAGGGATCTGAAACCGGACAACATCTTTCTTCTCGAGCGGGGCGGGAGAAAGAATTTCATCAAGATACTCGATTTCGGCCTGGCGAGGGTGATCAAGGAAGGAAGGCTCGCCGAGGAGGGATCGGTTTTCGGGACACCCGAGTACATCTCGCCCGAGCAGGCCAGGGGCGAGGACGCCGTTCCGGCATCCGACCTCTATGCGGTGGGCGTGGTTTTTTTCGAAATGCTGACGGGGAGGCTTCCTTTCGAGACAAAGGACCGGGACAAGCTGTTCGGCATGCACATCTACAAGCAGCCTCCGACTCCGTCCAGCTACCGCAAGAACATCTCGCCCACGGCGGAAGGCATCATCATGAAGCTGCTGGCCAAAGTGCCGGAAGAGAGGTTCGCGGACGCGCATCATCTTCTCGAGGAGATCAAGAACCTTCAGCGGATCCTTCCCAGGGATGCGCCTGAAGAGAACGTCGTTGCGCACCAGCGCATGAGCTTTCAGCCGAGCGGGGCCGGCGGCAGGATGGCGGCTCTCCCGGAATTCGCCCAGTGGGCCATCAAGAGCACGATTTTCGCAAGGATGGTGGCCCGGGCCTTCCCCGCAGGCCA
Source organism: Pseudomonadota bacterium (assembly GCA_043813155.1). Lineage (GTDB taxonomy): Bacteria > Myxococcota_A > Polyangia > DRWM01 > DRWM01 > JBDRLK01. The sequence continues at coordinate 2,391 of JBDRLK010000268.1, forward strand.
GCCGCCGACTGATATTACAAGAGCTCTCGACGGGATCTGGAAAACAACGGCCGAGGCCGCGAGGGTGGATGGAGAAATATCCGCGGGAGCGCGAAGGCTTGAGGGCGCGGAAAAAAAGTTCCTCGACTTCAAGGCCCAGATCGGAAGGAAGGTCGAGGAATTGAGCCGGGAGATTTCAAAGCTGTCACGCAGCATCCAGATGGGGCAGGAGGAGCTCGAAACCAAGCGCAGGCAGGCCCACGACCTGGAAGACCAGCTTGCCTCCCTGCGCCGGAAGATCGATGAAATGGAGCAGGCCGGAGCCGATTCCGATGTGCTGAAGAGGGGATACGAACAGGCGGGGTCGCTGCACGCGAATTTTATCGTGGTGAAACAGGCGGTCCATGGGATGGAATCGAAAATTATCAGGGACATGGAAAATCAGAAGCAGCTGGAAGAGAGGATAGATTCGTACAAGTCGGACCTGGAGGGCCAGATCGGCGGGCTGGAGGTGGATATTCAAAAAGCCAGGGCGAACGTGGAGCAAAAGGGCGTGCATGGAGCAAAGCTTCGCAAGCAGCTCATCGAAGGCGCTTCTTTCCTCGTCGAGCAGCTCTATCCAAACGACGAGTGCAGGGATCTTTTCGTCGAGCTGGAGGAGTTTTCACAGGCCTGATGGCGACGGCGACCTGGAATACCAGGTCGCCGAATGAAAATTGAAAAATGCAAAGTGCAAATTGAAAGAGAAGGAGCCCCCCGGTGAAAGCTCCTCCATTTTTCATTTTGAAATCTGCATTCTCGCGAGCTGCAATCCGAAAGGCGGCAGATGGAGCGAGCGAGTAAACAGGGGGAAATAAGCACTGTCTTGGGAAAAAGTACACGAGGGGCCCGTCGAGGAGGAGCTTTCGGCGGCGGCGAAAAACGCCGTGGAGGTTTGCCTCGATGCGAAGAAAGGCGAAAGGGCGACGATCATCTGCGACGAGGCGTCCGCCAAGGGAAGCGCCTGTATCGCCAGGGAGATGGAGGAAGCGGGGATCGCGGCTGAGACGTTCGTCATCGAGGATCTCGGAAAACGGCCGATCCTGCGGTTCCCCAACGCCGTTACCGAGGCGTTGGAGAACTCGGACCTCTCCGTCTTCTGGGCCATTCCCCAGCCCGGTGAGCTGAGAGCCAGGCTGCAGATCCTCGATATCGCGCTGGAGAAAAAACTGAGGCATGCCCACATCATGGGCATCCGCATCGATCATTTTATATCCGGGCTGAATGTCGACTATCGAAAGATCGAAGCGCTGCAGGGCCGCCTGATGGAAATGCTGGGAAAAACAGAAGAGGTGCGCGTAACGAGCCCGGCCGGGACGATACTCAGTGTGCCGCTGGAGAAAGACCAGCAGTTCGTGGGAGTGACGGGCATCATCAAGCCCGGCGCGTGGGAGAATCTTCCCAGCGGGCAGCTCATGTGCGCCCCGGCCACGGCCAGCGGCACGTTCGTGGCGGACGGCAGCATGGGCGAGTGGTTCGGCACGCGGTACGGAGAGATCTCCTCCAGTCCCATGCAGGTGGAAATCGAGGACGGCAGGATGAAGGATGCAAGGTGCGTAAACCAGCGCCTTGCCAGGGAGTTCATCCTCTATGTCCGCTCGAATCCCAACGGGGACAGGGTCGGGGAATTCAGCTTGGGGACGAACATGGGACTGAAAGACTACACGGGAATCACCAGTATTGACGAGAACGTTCCGGGCTGTCACCTGGCCTTTGGGAGCCCGCCGCCGCCCCTGAACGAAGCGGTGGGCTGGGAGTCCAAGACAAAAGTTTCGCTGATCGGAAAATTCGTAGACATGTTCTTTGACGACACGCAGATCATGTCCAGGGGACAGTTCGATCCTTCACTTCTGAAATAATGAAGAAAAAGATCTACCTCGTGTCCCTGGGGTGCCCGAAGAATCTCGTTGACTCCGAAATGCTGCTGCATACGGCCGCGAACGAAGGGTGGGAGATCGTCGGGGATTCGCGGGAGGCCGACCTGCTGGTCGTCAACACGTGCGGCTTCATCGAGGATGCCAGGCAGGAGAGCCTGGAGTGCATCCGCGGCTGCCTGGATATCAAGGAGGCCGCGGGGACGAAGGACGCCGTGGAGGTTGTCGTCGCTGGATGCATGGCGCGGATGCCCGCAGCGCTTGCCGAGAGCGACCTTCGAAGGATCGACCACATCGTGGGCTTAGGAGAGCTCGGCGCTTTCAGGCGAATCGTGAGCAGGGCAGGCCGCCGCGCCGGAGGCCGGCCGAAGCGCAGTGTTCTTTTTCCGGGCCCGTCAACCCCCAGGCTCGTCACGGGGTTCGGGCATTCCACGTACGTGAAGATCGGCGATGGATGCTCTCGCAAATGCTCCTTCTGTCTCATTCCCTCCATAAGGGGCCGGGGCGTTTCGGCCGGTCCCCGGAAAATCCTCGGCGAGGTGAGAGACCTGGCATCGTTCGGCGTACGGGAAATCGTCCTCGTGTCGCAGGACACGACGGCGTACGGAGCGGACCTGGCGGGCCGCGGCGCCGCTCTCGTTGAGCTTCTGAAGAACATCGTGAAGGTCGAAGGCATCGAGTGGATCCGGATCATGTACCTGTACCCTCATCGGAGCCTGCACGGGCTGTTTGACTTCATGCGGGAGAACCGGAAAGTCGTTCCTTACATCGACATGCCGGTCCAGCACGGCTCGGACAGGATGCTGCGCCTGATGAGGAGGGGGCACGGGACGCGGCTGCTGGACGACCTGATCGGGCGGGCCAGGGAAAGGGTCCCGGGGATCGCGATCCGAACGACGCTGCTCGTAGGGCACCCGGGGGAAGACGAGGAAAGCTTCGAGCAGCTGCTCGGGTTCATGCGACGGCACCGGTTCGAGAGAATCGGCATCATGAAGTACTCGGATGAAAAAAGAACGAAAGCGTTCTCCATGCGCGAAAAAGTCCCGCCCCGGATCGCGGAGGACCGCTGCGAGCGGGCCGTGGATGCCGCCTCGCGGATCCTGAGGTCCCATCAAAGGAAGATGGTAGGACGTACGGCAGAGGTCATGCTCGATGAAAAGGACGCGCCGAGTCGCTCCTCGAGGCAGGTCAGGGGAGGATCCGGGACGTGGTACGGGCGCCTCGCAACGCAGGCCCCGGAGGTTGACGGAGGAGTGATCGTAAAGGCCGTGGCTTCCGGGCATCGAAGCGGGGACATTATCAGGGTCAGGATAACGAAAGTGTCCGGCATCGACCTGGAGGGGGAGGCTTCAGCCCATACGCGTTAACTTAGTACAGCGCCCCGCAAATCAGGGACCACCACTCTACTGCGGCCGCGCCTGTGGGCCGCCTCGCGGCTTACGTCCTCGCGCCCTCGTTGATGTAGCCCTGCTACGCCTCCCTCGGGCGCTGCGGGCGCGCTCGCGATCCGGCTCCACATCCGCGCCCTCGCTACAAGGCTGGTCCCTGACTTCCGGGGCGCTGTACTTAGCGCAACTCAGCTCGATTTTTTTGGATCGCCACGGCTTCAAAATGCTCGCTGTCGCCTTCGCTGTCGTGTCACCGGGCCAAAGCGGCTTGTCGGCTCAGGCGACCCGCTTTAAAAGGTGTTGCGGTGTCCTCCTGAGAAAACGTGCTGTTTTCCCTATAATAACGCCGCGATCATAGCCCGTAGTGCGGCCCTTCAGGGCCGCCTGTAACGAGGTTGAAGCCAGCGGGGCTAGAGCTTGCCTTGAGTTAACGCGTATGGGCTGAAGCCTCCCCTGACCGACGGGGGCAGCGACTTCAGTCGCCCGTAAAGCAACGGCTTCCAATCGCACCCGTTTTCAGTAAACACCTTGTGATGCTTCGAATAAAAGTATAGATATAAAATGGGGGTTGGTGCATATAAAAAGCCGATGAAAAAAATCGTTCGAAATGCCATTGCCGTCGGGCTGCTGACTTCGGGCATCATTGTCACGATCTACCTGAGCATCCGTTTCGTATCCGAGGAGTACACGCAGGACTCCACCCATTACTATGCCCTGTTCAGCGATGCCACGGGGCTCGTGGAAAGAACGTACGTGAAAATGGCGGGCATCGAGGTCGGGTCCATCACATCGATCAGGCTCGAGAAGGGCAAGGCCAGGGTGGATCTCAAGGTGTCGAACGAGTACAAGCTTTTCAAGAACGCCATACTCGCAAAGCGCACGACGTCCATCGTGACCGGGGATTTTTACCTCAATCTCATCCCGGGCACGCCCGACAGGAAACGCATCCCCCCGGGCGGGAAGATCGAGGACGTGAGGGAAGGGACCGAGATGGAGGCCATGGCCGAAAGGGTGGACGGAATCACGAAGGACGTGCAGTCGATCAGCTCGAGCCTGAAGGATGTCTTCGGCACGCCCGAGGGGAAGGAACGGGTCGTGTCCATCATCACCGAGCTGCAGAGCATAGCGGAAAACATCAACAACCTGCTCGAGCAGAATTCCTTGCTCGTCGAGCAGACCATGAGAAACGTGGAAGGGATCACGCACGAGGCCAGGCCGGAGCTCAAGGAGATCCTGTCCAACATCAAGTCCATAACCTCCGATATCAAGAATATCGTAAAGACGCAGGAAGGGGACGTGGGGGACACCGTGGATGAGCTGAAGGGAAGCGTCAAGACGCTCAGTTCCGCCCTCGAGAAGCTGGATAATACGCTGGGCAACGTGGAGGACATTACGGAAGACGTGAAGGAGGGCAAGGGGACGCTCGGCAAGCTCGTCGCGGATGAGGACATGGCCCAGGGCGTCTCGGACGCCGTGGACGGCATCGGCGGCCTCCTGGGGTCGATCGGCAGGCTGAAGACGATCGTGAGCCTTCGAAGCGATTACAACTTTTTAGCTTCCACGTTCAAAACTTATATCTCGGTCTATGTCCAGCCCAAGGAGGACAAGTTCTACCTGGTCGAGCTGGTCAGCGACCCGAGGGGCAAGACGGAGGTGGAAACGCTTACCGTGGAGTCCACCCATCCCGACCACCCGGAAGTCTGGACAGAGACCAGGACCTCGCGGACCTCCGCGTTCAAGTGGTCATTCATGTTCGGCCGGAATATCTCGTTCCTGACCTTCAGGTTCGGCATCAAGGAAAGCACGGGGGGCGTGGGCGTTGATTTCCACCTGCTCAAGGGCATGCTGACGATCGAAACCGACCTGTTCGAGTTCGGGGGCAACACCTACCCGCGGCTGAAGATCGCGGCCGCCCTCAGGTTCCTGAACAAGATCTATATCCTGGGAGGCGTGGACGACATCATCAACTCGGACCGCAGGGACTACTTCGTGGGCGCCATGCTGCGCTTCAACGACGAGGACCTCAAGGCCGTCCTGACGATCGTCCCGACGAACTTGTTCTAGGAGCCTGTCGGAGAAATCCACGGAAAATTCCTGCCGTCGTTTCGTCTCCCCCCGGGATTTCGAAGCGTGTTCCATGCCGGTCGTCGGCGGCGCAAACGTTCATGGTCGAACAGGTTTCTCGGCAGGGGGGCGCTGAGTCGCGTGAAGCGTTACCTTCAGGATCTCGCCGCGATGCCACAGCCGCATGCGCGGCCCCCAGATTCCGGTACCGCGGCTTACGATCACAGGCATTCCGTCAATGTCGTATCGGCCCGCGAGCAGCGGATAGACCGCCTGAACCAGATAACCAAAGGGCCAGATCTGCCCTCCATGGGTGTGACCCGAGAGCATCAGTTCCACCCCGGCCTGAGCGGCGCGATCTGTCTGCCACGGAGTGTGCGACAAAAGCACCGTGGCCCCACTCGGCCGGTTCGCAAGCGCACGGCCGAGCGGATCTCCATCGAGGTCTCGGCGCTTGTGATGGGTAAGGTCGTTTACGCCGGCTAAGACGAGTCCCGGCGCCAGCTCAACCCATTGGTCGGCGAGACGGAGGAATCCCGCCCGCTCCAAGACGCCGGTACCTGCTCCAACGTCTCGATGCGACTCGTGGTTCCCCTCGACGAACCACTTGCCCAGCGGCACGGAGAGATGACGCAAGGCCGGGATTTCACTTGGAGCATCGCCATGGCCCTCGAAGATATCTCCAAGGAAAACGACACTATCCGGCCGCAGCGCCCGGATCTCACCCACCCGCGCCGTGAACCACTGCTCTCCGAGGTGAGCGCCGAAGTGAACATCGCACACGGCCACAAGTACTGTGCCGTCGAGCTCGGCTGGCAGGCTGGGAAGAGTCACCTCGTAGG
>JBDRLK010000269.1:0-3908 GCA_043813155.1 Pseudomonadota bacterium
CTGAGCGGGATCGTGGACGAAACAGCCGTATTTTCGGAAAAACCCGATGAAGAAACAATGAAGTCGCCAAAAAAGCTCGCAAAGTTCGAAATCGACGGCAAGGCCTTGAAATACTGCAGGTGGGTCGAGCTGGAAGAGAAAGAGGGCTGGAGCGGAGGTTACACGGACGGACCCGTGAAGATCAAAGGGTGGGTTCAAAAGGACAAGCTCGGACCCGGCCCGAACACGAACCCTCTCAACACAATCTTCATGAAAGACCTGAAAGATTACGAGATAATTGCCGGAACAGACTTGATTAATGCCGACACGAAAGATGTCGTTACAAAGCTGCCCGGCGGCCTGGAAGTCTTTAAAGTGGGCGCGGACCATGACGGGTGCATCGTAAAAACACCCTCCCCCATCATCGTGCAGGGGCTGGTCGAGTGCAAATACCTGCGTCACCTTGCGATCGTACCGGAAAAGGTCATTGATGACACGGGCGGAAGCAAGGACGTGACGTTCCCCGAGAGGGGACCGAAATCAATCGACAAGAAAAAGAAAAAGAAGTAGAAGTAGCTGCGGGCCCTCGGCCCGCCTGGATTAAAACAAACGTAGCTGCGGGCCCTCGGCCCGCCTGGATTAAAACAAACGTAGCTGCGGGCCCTCGGCCCGCCTGGATTAAAACAAACGTAGCTGCGGGCCCTCGGCCCGCCTGGATTTACGAGAAAGAAATACCCATGAACTACTCCAAGCTGCTCATCCCCACCACGCGCAACGTCCCCAAGGACGCGACCATGATAAGCCATGTCATGCTGCTGCGCGCCGGGTACATCAAGATGCTCACCAAGGGTATTTACACGTTTCTTCCGCTGGGGCTGCGTGTCGTGAAAAACGTGGCCGCTATCGTCAGGGAGGAAATGAACAGGGCCGGCGCCCAGGAACTGCTCATGCCTTTCGTCCACCCGGCCGAGCTCTGGCAGGAATCCGGCCGCTGGGACAACTTCGGGCCCGAGCTGTTAAAATTCAAGAACAGGGAAGGTATCGAATTCTGTATCGGCCCCACGCACGAAGAGGTCATAACGGACGTGGCTCGAAAGGATCTTCGATCCTACAAGCAGCTTCCCACGAACCTGTACCAGATCCAGACCAAGTACAGGGACGAGCCGAGGCCGCGGGCCGGCCTTCTGAGGTGCAGGGAATTCGTCATGAAGGACGCATACTCCTTTGACGTGGACAGCGACGGGGCCAGGGAGTCCTACAAGAAGATGCTCGTAGCCTATGCCAGGGTCATGGCCCGCCTGGGCCTCGAGTTCAGGGTCGTCAAGGCGGATACGGGCTCCATCGGCGGCGACCTGAGCCACGAGTTTCAGGTCGTAACGCCGTCGGGCGAGGACACGCTCATCCTCTGCGACAAGTGCACCTACGCCGTCAATGTAGAGCTCGCGCCTGCCTATCCCGACAAGAAGGAGGCCGAAAAGCCCGAGGTCCCGGCCGACGCCCCGAAGGCCGAGCCCGTGGACACGCCCGGCGCAAAAACCGTCGATGAGATCGCCGCCTTCCTTAAGACGAGCCCGCAGAGCATCATCAAGACACTCATCGTGGTGTACGAGGACAAAGCGGTCGCGGCTCTCGTGAGGGGAGACCGGGGGCTGAACCTGCTGAAGCTGTCGAAAATACTGAAGGAAAGGAACATCTTCCTGGCCGGCGACGCGGAAGTGGAAAAGATCACGAAGGCGCCCGTGGGGTTCGCGGGGCCCGTGGGGCTCGACGTGCCGATTTACGCGGATATGGAGGTAGCGGCCATGCAGGATGCCGTGTGCGGCGCCAACCAGGGCGACAAGCACCTTGTCCACGTTCACCCGGGAAGGGACTTCGAGCCGGAAGCCTACGTGGACATCCGCAAGGTTGACGACGGCGACGCATGCCCGGAGTGCGGGGAAAAACTCCGAACGGAAAAAGGCATAGAGGGGGGGCAGACGTTCTACCTCGGGACGCTCTACTCCGAGAAAATGAAAGCGACCTTCAAGGACAGGGACGGGAAGGAAAAACCTTTTGACATGGGCTGCTACGGCAGCGGCGTCACGCGGCTGGCCGCGGCCGTGGTGGAGCATAAGAACAACGACCGGGGGATCCTGTGGCCCGTCAGCGTGGCCCCGTTCCACGTGACCGTTCTCCCGCTCGGCGCGGACCCGAAGCTGCACGAGATTGCCGGGAACATAGCCGACACTCTCGAGGGAGGCTCAATCTCCGTTCTTCTCGACGACAGGGACGAAAGCCCGGGCGTGAAGTTCTTCGACGCCGACCTGCTGGGCATTCCCGTCCAGGTCATCGTGGGCGCGAAGGGGATGAAGGAAGGAAAAGTGGAGATCAGGCTGCGCGACGGCACGAAACAGGACATGGTCCCGGTCGACGAAGCCGTCTGGTACGTAACCTACACGCTCAACCAGCTTCTCACCGGCCTGGACGAGTATGCCGACGGGTGGGCGAAAAAAATCCTCGACGTGGCCAAGCTCTGACTCGCCTCTCAATACATGGGTAGGGGGGGCCTTCAGACGTACTGCGCGAAAACCCATCCGGGCGTCCAAGCTGGAGGGAACCCACCCCTGCGGAGAGCCGAAATGACATCACCCATCGTCTGCGAGATCGGTCACCACGCTGGGGACGACAGAACCGTTCTTTGAAATGCTGCGATCAGAGCACCATTCCCTGGATTGGGAGAGCACATCTCCGAAGAACTTCCGAGAGGAAAGTGAGGTTACGCGGTCTTTGAATTCGATGAAAGTGGATTTTCATTAATCCAGCACGGTGAGATTTTATTATGAAGAATGATTCTGGAAAGCCTGGGGAGATCTTGCCTGGTCACAAAGGTCAAGGCTTTGCCTTTTCTCCCCATGCGTCCGCAACGGCCGGTACGATGGGTATACATTTCGTCATACATCGGGAAATCCCAATTAATAATGTGTGAAACGTGTGAAAAATCAAGACCTCTTCCGGCAACGTCGGTTGCAATGAGGAGGCGAATCTTTTTATTTTTGAACTTTCTAAATATTGAAGAACGCTTGTCCTGTGCCAGGCCTGAATGAATGTATTCAATTTCTTGAAAATCCTGGCGTAAATCGCGAAATAACTTGTCCACCTTGTGCCGGGCATTACAAAAAATAATCACCTGATGGATATCTTCTCCCTTAAGATACTTTATCAGTTCGGCTCTTTTGCGTTTTGGATGGAGATAGACAAAATAGTGCTCAATACTTTTGGGTATGGTTCTTTGCTTGATCAAAGAGATATGCTGGGGATTGAACAAACAATTATCGGCTAATTTTTTAATATCATCAGCCATTGTTGCTGCAAAAAGGAGTGTCTGATGATTATGAACCATACATGACAGGATAAACTCGATATCTTCTAAGAAACCTGCATTTAAAAGTTCATCGGCTTCATCAAGGACGACACATCTTACTTGCGATAAGTCAACCACACCATCGTGATCATACAAAAGATCAATAAGCCGTCCCGGTGTGGCAACCAGAATATGCACTTCATGTTTAATCTTGGCGGTCTGAATACTCTTACTGAAACCGCCATAAACGGCAAAAGGAGCCAGTGGCGTATTGATACCAATGTTATGGATTTCATCGACATACTGGATACATAATTCACGGGTGGGGACGACTACAAGCACTTGAATGGCATTATGTGCCGTATCAACTTTCTGAATAAGCGGAATCATACAGGCAGCTGTTTTTCCCGAGCCCGTCTCAGCCAGGGCGCAAAGGTCCTGTCCGGCATGGATAACCGGATAAGTTGCTTCCTGAATCGGTGTCATAGTTTCATAACCTAACTTTACAAGGGCTTTTAGAATTTTCGGTGGAATGTCTAGTTCATTAAATTTCATTACTACATTTCTCTTTTCTTTTAGGGATAAGGGA
>JBDRLK010000270.1:0-9208 GCA_043813155.1 Pseudomonadota bacterium
GGAGTCCGTCATGAGCGTCATCTTCATCATCGTGGAAGAGGTGGGCATCATCCGTTTCGTGAAGATGCCGCAGCATTCTACCGTGATGATAGACGGGCAGGTCAACAACGATGCGGGCTGGGGCAAGGATGTTTACGTGGACCCCGGCCTTCACGTTATTTCCGTCACGGGCCCGAGCGACACCATAGTGTATCGCGAGGAGATCTACCTCAATAAAGGCGAGCTGAATGAAGTGGACGTGACCAAGTCCACCGGCTCTTTCCAGGGGGGCCCCGGGGAAGCGACCCAGATCCCGGGCTGGCAGGACGTGCGGCCGACCAAGACAAAGAGCCTCAAGAAAGTGCCCAAGGCCGTGTTCGGTATTTCCCTTGCGCTGTCGCTGGGCGCCGGCGTGGGGGCCATTGCCACGGGCGTGCTTGCCCAGCAGAAAAACAACGAGTTTACCGACCTGAAGAAGCAGGGAGTGGGCGGGGATGATCCCAGGCTCATTGATCTCAAGGATCAAGGCAAGACCTACGAGACCACGACCAATGCCCTCATCGGCGTGTTCGCCGGGCTTGCCGTGGTATCCTTTGTCCTCGGCTTTTTTACTGATTTCAAGGGCAAGAAGTCGGAGCAGATGGTCGCAATGCCGACCGTGGTCTTCGTTCCGGACCTGGAGTACAGGGGCGGGATGCTCAGCACGGAATTCAGGTTCTAGAACTCCTCACCCCGTTCGTAGTGCGGGGCTTTAGCCCCGCTTGGGCGGCCCATTAAGGGCCGCACTGCAGACCTGGGGCCGGCGAATCAGTTCAGCGAAAACCGTATGGGGATGATGACCGGCTTTCCTATGGAGGGATACGCATTCCCTGTCTTCACGGCCTCGAGCGCCGCCATGTCAAGGATAGAATAGCCGGAAGACTTTGACACGTGCACTTTCTCCGGGCGGCCGTCCTTCGTGATCCTGAAGGATACTTTGACTACGCCCTCAATGCCGTTTCTGCGCGCCGACGGCGGGTAAACCGCGGCCTTGTTGACGATCCCCCATATCTTCTTCACGATGCTCTTTTCATCCGCTTTCGAAGACCGGGGGGCCTGCACCGCTTTTGCGGCTTTCTCCTTCACGTCGGAAACCGGCGCCGGCTGCTCGAACGGCCCGGCAGGGGCAGGGGCCGATTCAACGACGGCGCTCTCCCGGGTCGCCGGCTCGCCCTGCCCTGCGGGCTGCGCCGCTGAAGCTTCTTTCTTCGGGCCTGTTTTTTTTGCCTGCTTCTTCACCGGAGTGCGCAGATCGAGCGAGGGCGGCTCCTCCTGCAGCGCTTCGCGCGGCGGCTGCTCCTCTTTCGGCTGGATGAATTCCGCCTTGATGATCGACAGGATCGTTTCACCCCTGTGCAGCGCGAGCCGCGATCCGAGGACGGCCCACCCCGCCCCGATAATGGCGACATGCAGCAGGATCGAGAAAAGAGCGGCGTATTTCAGCGGCGGCTTCCTCATTCGCACTCCACGGTCTGAAGGGGAAACTCGGGGGGTATCTGCACGTCGAACACATCATCGGAAATATTGGTATTGATCTCAACCTTGCGGTACTTGAGCAGCATCTGGAGCTTTTCCTCGATAAAAGCCGCCTCCACGACCCGGGGCATGAGGGGGAGGTCTTCTATCTTCCAGCCCCTGCCCCTGAAGCTGATGTCGACAACCTTTTTCTGGTCCTTGAGAACAACGGCCCGGATGACCGCAGTCCCGTACTTGCCCTGCACGACCTGCATCTTTTCGTCAACGCCGGCGCTGTTGTCCCTCAAGCTCAGGATGGTATACCCCTTGGAATTCGCCGTCAGCTCCGACTCATCGAATTTGATAACGGGCGGACTGCCCATGAAGATTGCCGAAAAGCCGGGCAGAACCATGTCAATGCCCAGAAATTCGGAGAAGAGGCAGCTCGAGTCGGACGCTGACAGCGTTCTTCCCGCCATGTAGTCCACGATGAGGCCCTTGCCTTTCCGGCTGACGAAGCTGCCGACCATGTTGTCGGCCGGTCCCAGGATGTCGATTCGCACGCTCGATGGAGCCTTGAAAAAAACGTAGGCATCGCCCCTGAACGCGCCCTTGGGGCTCTTCTGAAGAAGCGTCGCAGTGGCCTTGAGCCCCTGGATCCTCATGCCCGACGCCTTCATCCATTTCAGAACCTTGCCGCCCTCACCGTAAGACTCGACGGCCGCGCCGCAGGAAATAAAAATGCAAAATGCAAGAGCAAGAAGCTTCAAGCGGGTATTTCCTCCTGGATCTTTCATTTTGCATTTTGCATTTTGCATTTTGCATGTTGCAATGGCGGCCTGAAGGATTCAGGCCGCGGGTCAGTAGTCGTGGCGGCCGTCAATGGAGCTCTTGATTGAAACAGGATCGCTGTATTCGATTTCACCGCCGTGCGGTACCCCGGATGCTATTCTCGTTATCCTGACCCCGAGCGGGCGCAGCGTGTTGGCCAGGAACGATGCGGTCGCCTCCCCTTCTGAGCTCGGGTTTGTTGCCACGATGACCTCTTTTACTTCCTCTTCCCGGATCAGCACGACCAGTCTTTCTGCGTGAAGATCCTCCGGTCCCAGCCCGTCCAGGGGCGAAAGGTATCCGTGAAGCACGTAATAGGTTCCCCTGTATGAATGGCTGAGCTCCACGGCCTGCAGATCCTGTATGTTGGCGACCACGCAGATGACGTTCCTTTCACGCTTGACGTCCGAGCAGATGCTGCACAGCTCGCCCTCGCCGAGGTTCCTGCATCGTTTGCATTCCCGGACCTTCCTGCGGACGTTGAGGACCGCGGCGGCCAGGTCCTCGCAGTAGCGCTCGGGCGCCTTGACGATGTGCAGTGCGAGCCTGCGCGCTGACTTCTCTCCTACTCCCGGAAGCCTGCGCAGCAGGGTCTCGAGACCTTCGAGCGGGTTCGGGCTTTTTCCTTCAGCCATTGTCTCGTCAGAGCAGTCCCGGAATCTCCATTCCTCCGGAAACCTTCTCCGTTTCTTCTTCTATCAGCTTGTCTATCTTTTCGAGTGCGGCATTGATCGCGCTCGTAACCAGGTCTTCCATCATTTCCAGGTCTTCTTCCTTGAGCAGCGAAGGGTCGATCTTGACCGCTGTCACCCTTCTTTGGCCGTTTACCGTTGCCGTGACCTTGCCGCTCGCCACGGAAGCGGTCTCCGTCCGCTCCTTGAGCCCTTCCTTGACCTCTTCGAGCTTCTCCTGCACCCTTCTGGCCTGGCGCAGAAGCTCGGGTATGCCTCCCCTGAGATATGGACCTTTTGCCATTTTTCTCTCCGGTTATCGGGCACGACGGGCTTGCCCGGGCTCGCCCAAGGGGCCGCGCCGGCGTGCAGCTTTTATTGTTTGCCTACGTCTGTCTTGATGTCGACGATCTTCCCTCCCAGCACGTTTTTCGCCTCCACGACGACGGGATGAGAGCGGGCCTCCTGCTCGAGCTTTTCCCTCCGCTCCCTGTACTTTTCATCCTCCATCTTCCTGCGCTCCTGCGCCTCGGTGCAGTTGGCCTCGATGACGATTTTCGGCGTGATTCCCGCGACCTTCTCTATCGCCTGCTCCATGATGCGGATATTCTTGTCGCTCTTCACATAGTTGCAGTCAAAACCTTCCTCGGCAAACCCGACTCTCACCTGCATTTTGTCAAACCTCAGCAGAATGCCTCTCCCGAGCATCTGGGAAAGGCGGGGCATTCCGATTCCATCGGTTATCTCACCGAGAACCTGCATCCATTGCCCGGGCTCCTCCCGGCCCGCCGAGTCGCTGCCCGTGGACTGCCTTTCCGCCGGCAGCCCGCCGCCCGCTGTCGCGGGCTCTTTCTTCCCGCTCCCTTCTTCTTCCGCTTCCGCATGCGGCTGCGCCTTTTCTTCGGCAGAGGTCCGTCCGGCCGCAGCGCCCTGCTTTCCCCTGCCGTGCGATGCCGGGGCGGGAGGCGTATTCGACACCGGGGAGCCGCCGCCCATTGCCATTCCGCTTTTCTTGAGCTCTCCAAGCCTATGAAGAACCTTCTCTATCGTGGTGAGCGGCTCCTGCTGCGTGAGCTTGATGAACGTGGTTTCGAAGAGCACCCTCGGATAAGATGTGTAAGGCGCCATTTCCATGGTCCTGGCAACCGTTGTCAGCAGCCTGTACAGCTCGGGCAGGTCCACGTCCTTGACCATGCCGAGAATTTCTTCGATCTCCCACTGCGCCAGCGAAAGGCCCGGCGCGTCCTTCCCCACCGCCTTGACGATGATCATATCCCTTACGTGGACGAGGTAGTTCTCCGCGAACCGCAGAAGATCGTAACCTTCCTGGTCGAGCTTGTTGATGATGTCGAGGCACGGACGGACTTCCCTGGCAAGAATAGCCCTGGACAGGCTGAGATTGACTTCCGAGCCGGCTATACCGAGAAGCCCGAGAGCAGCTTTCGTCGTGATCTCGGATCCGAACGCCGCGATAACCTGGTCGAGGACCGACAGTGCGTCCCTCATGGAACCGGCCGCCTCCCTGGCGAGCATGGTCACGGCCTGGGGCTCGATCGTGATTTTTTCCTCGGCGCATATTTCCGCCAGCTTGTTTTCGATCTGGGCCAGGGCGATCTTTCTGAAATCAAAACGCTGGCACCTCGAAAGTATGGTAACCGGAATCCTGTGAGGCTCGGTCGTGGCAAAAATGAATTTCACGTGGGGCGGAGGTTCCTCGAGCGTTTTCAGAAGCGCGTTGAACGCGCTGGCGGAAAGCATGTGGACTTCATCGATAATGTAGATCTTGCTCCTGCTGCTGGCGGGGCTGTAGGCCACCGTTTCCCTCAGGTTGCGAACGTCATCGACCGAATTGTTGGATGCGCCGTCTATCTCCTGGACATCCATGCTGCTCGAGGCCATGACCTGCCGGCACGAATCGCACTTGCCGCAAGGATCGGGAGTCGGTTCGTCGCCGCTCTCGCAGTTGAGCGCCATGGACAGTATTCTTGCCGCGCTCGTCTTTCCCACGCCCCTCACGCCGGTGAAGAGGAAGGCGTGAGCCACCCTGTCCGTCTTGATTGCGTTTCTGAGCGTAACGGCGACATGATCCTGTCCCAGAAGATCCTGGAACCTGGCAGGCCTCCACTTTCTTGCAAGTACGAGATAGGACATTTTGAATTATGCCTCGCCGGCGGGGCCCAACTCGATCACCATACCTTCTCTGGCGGCAACGCTGGCTTCGAAATGCTCCTTCGCCCGTCTCTCCTTTTCATCGACAAGATCGTCCGTGTGCATGGGATCGTGGTGGAACAGAACGAGCTTCTTGATGCCCGCCTCCCTGGCAACTTTCGCCCCCTCCTCCATGGTGCTGTGCCCCCATCCGACTTTTGAGCCGCCCCCCGATTCTCCCGTATATTCCTCCGGGAAATACTGGGCATCGTATATAAGAAGATCAGCCCCCCTGGCGAATTCAATCAGCTTGGAATCAGGCGTCGCGAAGTGCTCCGTGTCCGTTGCATAGACGAGGCTGTTGCCCCCATGGTCGATTCTGTATGAATATACCCCGTTGGGATGATTGAGCTTCACGTTGTTGATCACAACCTCGTTGTCGCCGATATTAATGATCTCCCCCTCGTCGAGGTCGTTAAACGCTATTCCCGACGGAAGATCCTTGATCATGACCGGAAAGTTCGGGTAATTCATCTGGCCGTACAGCGTTTCCTCCAGCGTCGTCGTGACGTTCTTGCCGCCGTAGAGAAAAAACTTATTGTCTTTGATGAAAACCGGCCCGAAGAAAGGAAAACCCTGGATATGATCCCAATGGACGTGGCTGATGAAGATGTGCGCCTCGATCCGGCCTTCCTTGAAGAGCTCGTTGCCCAGCATGCGGATGCCTGTCCCGGCATCGAGAATGATCAGGTGATTTCCGCACCGCACCTCCACGCAGCTCGTATTACCGCCCGTTCTGGCGGTGCCGGGTCCAGGCACCGGTATCGAGCCTCTCACGCCCCAGAATTTGATGCGAATCATCCTTTTTCTCTTTTCCTTCCGCAGGAATCTTTGAATTTTATCCCTCTAACTTTAAGAAAAGTCAATGAAAAATCAATTTTAAAAATGGAGTCAGAGCACTTTTCACCTGAAAAAAAGGGGGGGGGCAGAGCGATGTATTTCGTCTCAAGCAATGTTTCGCGACGCCTTTTGTCAGGCAACACGTTCCAATCGCGCCCCTCTGAAACCTTTTTATTGTCAAAAAGAATTTTTCTATGATACAAATGTTATGATCATAATAAAAAGAGAAAGAAAGAAGGAAGTTTCATGCGCCACAAAGTAATTGCATCGCTCTTTTTCCTCATCTGCCTTCATGCGGTCCAATGCGGCGGGAAAAAGCCTGTGGCTTCCTGGCCGCCCGGCGGGAATCCCACGCTCGACGGCCTGTACCCCTATGACTTTGCAAAGGAGGGGACGGCGAAGATCAAGAAGCTGAAAAACAGCTTGATCACGTCCCGGTTCGACAAGGAGCTTGAAGACGTGTACCTGTTTGCCTACGGCCGGGCCCTGCTCGACGCGCTCCTCTACGCATCGTTTCTCGAGCCGGCCGCGCAGAAAAAGATGCTCGGGGAGATCGGGGCCGTTCTCGAGGTGCAGGACCTGAAGTCCATGAACGATCTCTACCTCAGCAGGGCGAACCTGAAGGAACCGTTTCTGCTCCTTGCCAAGAAGTATCCAAAGTCTCCCTACGCGTCCGCGGCCGTGGAGTTCGACCATATCTTCGCGGTCCTCACCCAGACCGAGGCAACGTGGGATGCGGTCAATCCTGCCTTCAATTTCATCAAGGCCGACGAGGTTCTCCCGCTTCACTACCAGCGGGATGTTGCCTATGGCCTGAGAATATTCAGCGTTTTCGAAAATTCGGCCGCGTCCGGGCAGGGCGAGCGCAGCTCGACCATGATCAAGAGCCTTCTGCCCTATGCCCTGCCGAACATCGAGATGATCGGGGACCCGGGAATCCTGAACAGGGAAAAGAAACTCATGAAAGCCGTGGGAACCATGCTGGGGCCGCTGTCGGCCGACATGGCCGCAAGGGACATGGACCCGATCACCTACTCCCTCATGATAATCCTTGAATGGGTGCGCACCAAGATGGGACCCGCCATTAACGGCAGCGATACGCTGACCCCTGAAATCAAGCACATGCTCGTCAAAGAGTACAAGAAGATCAAGTCCATGCCCATCAACTCGCAGGCGACCATTGCCCTTCCCGTCCCTGTCATCGACAAAGGCGGAATCCCGGAAACCGGGAGCTACTATCCCTTCGTCTTTCTCGCCATAACGGACAAGGGTGCGGCGCGCATCGTCGAAGAGCCCCTGCTCACCTTTGATATCAGCGGCATCGTTTCGATAAAAAACGCGGGATCGCCCTACCTGTGGCCGGGAAAGCAGATCGTGAAAGACGTGACCGCGCTCACCAAGAAAGAAACGCAAGACCTCCTGGCCTCGCTCGATGAGGCGCACCTGGGCGTGGCCCGTCACGTGGACGACGAGTATTACATGAACCTGAGACAGGGACGGAGCGTGGCGCTTGCAGTGGACGGAAAGCTGCCGCTTAAAAAAATTCCCGCCCTCCTGAAAGCCCTGCGCAAGCGGTATGACTCGGTCCTGCTGGCGGCAGGCAGCGGCGAGAGCATCATACTCGTTCCCGCCGGAATCTGGCCGAACTGCCCGGGGGACGGCGCGAAGGTTACCATACGCTTCGAGACGGACCAGATCAGGCTGCTGAGCATGCAGGGGTCGGAAGTGAAGAATAAGCTCCTGGGAAAGCCCTTTGCCGCCACTCCGGTCAAGGCCGACGTATTGGCGAATTTTCTTTCCTCTTTCACGGATATCACTTCGCCTCCCGTTTTTGTCGAGACCCATTTCAAGGCCGGCGATTGGCAGTGGCAGGACGTCGTGCGCACACACGCGGCGGTAGCGCTCGAGCTCGAACGGACCGGAAAGGAGGGCGACAATTACATCTATGTCCTGCCCGAAATAGCCATGGACGAGACCGTTGAGATGGAAAAATGGTCGAACCTCGGCGAGGAGGCCACGCTGCTGGGCAACCCGGCAAAAGAGACCATGGAGAGTTTTGTCCTGAAAGGGACTTACGGAGGCCTGGACGATGCCGATCTGGACGGGGCGCTAAGCGCATACGTGTCCATGATCGACCTCGAGGAGGCGTCAACGGTCATTCTCAACGTGGCCCGGTGCTGGGGCGGTGATTTCCGCCAGAGGGCGCAGGAGGCCCTGTCCATGGCCGAAGGAGACATCCTTTCCAGGGTAGCCGACTTTATCGGGGATCCCGCGCTGCAGGACGTCGTGGGCGGGGCGCTGCTCATGGCCGGGAAAAAAGCCGTGCCCGAGCTCATCAAAAAATACAAGTCCCCGGACAGCAGCGTCTGGACCGGGGCGTGGTACGTGCTCACGAAAATGGACTATGACACGTTCGGTGATGCGCTGGAGCCCCTGCTTTCCGACCCCTCTGCCGATATCAGGGTACGCGCGCTCAAGCTGCTTGGACAGGCCGGCCCTGCCGGAGGCGTTCCTGCTGTTGCCGCGCTCCTCGACGACCCCGACAGGCTCGTGCGCAGGTGGGCCGTGGTAAGCGCCGGCATGCTCGGCATGGACGAGGTTACGAAAAAGCTCGTAACGATCATTACGGAGGAAAAGGCCGATAAAGAGCTCGTGGCCGATGCCGTCTTCTCCCTCGGCCTGCTTGAAGCGCACGATCAGGTCGGCCTCATCCTGGACCACGTCATCCATGCCGAGCCGGTCGTCAGGGCGTCAGCCGCGCTGTCGCTCGGCAACATGGGGCTGAAGAAAGCGAAAATATACGACTCTCTTGTCAATCTCCTGCAGGATGAAAGCCCGGCCGTGAGAATCAACGCCATTCTTGCCCTGGTGGTCTACGGTGATCCGGCCGCTTCCGGGATGATCGAGCTCCTGCTGCAGGACGGCAGCGGAGAGGTCAGGGAAACTGCCATGGCGGCCGTTAAAAAGCTTGGGATGCCCCCGCAGGAGGGCGGGGCCGCGCTCGACCCGTCATCCATCGAGGAGAGCTGCAAAGAGCTCGAGCCGGAGCAGATCCGCCTGCTGGCCGAAATGGAAGGCAAGGATGCATTCGACTGCCTCGCCGGGCTGTGCACGTCAAAGAAGGCGGACATCAGGCTGGCTGCCGTGGAAGCGCTGGGCATGCGGGGAAACAAGGATGCCAAGGA
>JBDRLK010000271.1:0-4617 GCA_043813155.1 Pseudomonadota bacterium
GGTTCTTGACCGCCACGGCCAGCGACTTGCTCTTGCCCTTGCCGATATTGTGCACGGTTACTTTCAGCCGCCCGTCCTCGCCGGGCTCGAGAATGCCGTTTCCGTTTCCCTCCACGTCGTCCATGATCTCATAGGCCACATTCCACTTGGGTTGAGGCGCGGCTGCAACGGCCGTCCTGATCTCGGGCGCGGTAAAGATTTTCTTCTCCGGGGCCGTGAAAAACGTGAACTCCACCGGGTCGCTGCGCGAGGGATAGGATTCAGGCACCTCGAGCTCGAGCTCCCAGCTCTTCTTTTTGCCGGGCTGCACTTTCCCGAAGATGAACTCCCTCTTGGTCAGCAGCTTGTCGTCGGATTCCGTGATGGCGTAGAGCCGGCAGACCGGGTCCTTCCCGTTGTTCTTGACATCGACCCTGATCTTGCTCTTTGATCCTGCTTTCAGGTAAAAAGCATCGACCTTCTTGCTGTTAATGAAATATTCGACCTCGAGGTTTTCCTCGAGGGGCGTTTCGGCCGCGCAGGCCTCCCAGTCGACTTTCCTCTTTTTAAAGACTTTTTCCAGCTCCAGCTCCTGCTTGCTGCGGGCCTGGAGGAAAAAATCGCTCGATCCCTGGACCATTTTCAGCCTGTTCGGGTTGTCCACGGATTTGAGAAAGTCATGGGCGATCCTGACCTCGTAATCGTCCTTTACTATTTTTTCAAAGGGAAGGGAGCAGACGTCCTTCTTCTCGCTTTTCGAGATGTACACGTAGCCGACCGAATCCTTGGGCTTGGATTTTTCGATGATCTTGTCGCTGACCAGGTGGCGGTCCAGGTCGCTCTCCCTGAAAACATCTTCGTCCGAGAAAAAGATGTCCACTTCCTTCTTGCCTATGATCATGGGCACGAGCTGCACGTCCGGCACGATGCCGATGCTCTGGATGGAAATATCGCCGGGCGTCAGGTACTCCCCGATCGTGTACTTGAGGGCCGAGCCGTCCCTGAGCTCCTTGAGCTGCTGAATGGAGCCTTTTCCGAAGCTCCTCTCGCCCATGATGACAGCCCTGTCGTGGTTTTTCAGCGCACCGGCCACGATCTCCGACGCGCTCGCGCTTCCCCTGTCGATGAGCACCACCATGGGGTAGTTGGGCTCGCTCCCTGAAATCTTGGCGGGGAAAGGCTGCAGGGGCGGGGCGTTGCAGGGCACGTGCGTGGTGGTGACGGTCCCGGCGAAAATGAAAATGTCGGAAATGGCAATGGCAACGTCGAGCAGGCCGCCCGCATTGCCCCGCAGGTTCAGGATAAGGCTTTTCATGCCGGACTGCTTGAGCTTTTCCAGGGCGTTTTTAGTGTCTTCGTAAGTGTTTTCCTGAAACGAGCTCATCTTGATGTACCCGACACTGGAGCCGACCATCTGGTATTTCACGCTCTCGATACGAATTGCCGCCCTCTCGATTTCCACCTGCCTGGCGGCCTTGAGGCCTTCGCGCATGATCCAGAGCTTGACCTTGGTGCCCGCCTTTCCCCTGAGCTTGGAAACGGCCTCGTCCAGGTCCATGTTGACCGTCGACTCCTCCTCTATCTGGACCACGTTATCCCCGCATTTGAGGCCCTCTTTATCGGCAGGCGTGCCTTCGAGAACCTCGTTGATGGTGAGCTTCCCCTCGGGGCTCGAGATGACGATTCCAAGCCCGCCGAACTCGCCCTCCGTGTCCATCTTCATTTCCTTGTAGAAATCAGGAGGGAGGAGGCGCGTGTGAGGGTCCAGCGTGCTGAGCATCCCGTTGATCGCTGCATACTCCACGTCCTGCGGCTTGACGTCCCCGTAATGCACGATGTTCTGCTTCAGGAATTTGAACACTTTCTTCAGCACTGCGGACATGGACCAGGGGCCGTCGATCTTGGAAAAATCGAAGGACTGCTTTTGGGCCTCCACCTGGATTTCAACGCTGCCGATATCATCGTCAAAACGGGCGATCACGCTGGGCACTTCGTCCTCAACGCCCTGAATGGCCTCCTTGAACATCTTTTTCGGGTTGAAACGGGGCGGATCCACGTAACATTTGCTGAGCCGGAGCAGCACGGCATTGAGCGTCTGGAGGGACGAGAGGTCATAGTCCTCCTTCTCGTTCTGTCCCATTGTCTTGGCAAGGGACGCGCTTTCATGTGGAAGAGAAGGCAGGATGTGATTGTTCTGGTGTATGGTAAGGATGAGAGCTGCGACAAATACTGCGAATATAAGGAACAACTTGTAATAGAGTCTCATAATCAAAATCTCCTATCATAATTTGTATTGAATTGCCATAATGTTGTAAAATTTAATAGCATTTTGCCCTGTAATTTGACTATTATGGCCTGTGCGGCCGCAGGACCGCGGCAGACGGGCGGTCCTTGTTATTAAACATTAAGTAACAATTACAACATATTCGATGTAAACTAATTTCAAATTTTGGCTGAAAACAGGAAAATATCGACCCATTGCCCCACCTGCAACAAGGATGTGGACAAGCTCAGAGCGGGGTCTGTCGGTATTTTTTCCGGAAAATTCCTTTATTTCTGCTCAAAGGAATGCAAGCAGCTCTTTGCCAGGTCGACCCCATCGGTTTCCAGGACAGGAAAGGGAACGGACGGTGCCCGGACCGCCGTGGAGACGCCGCCGGTCCGGGCCGGCGCACCCGATCTTACAGAGCACATGGTCGAAGAGCCCGATGCCGCAATGGCGGAGGGAAACGACGCCCCCGAGGAGGACGGGGGAGTGCATGATGAGCTGCGCGTGGAAGCCGAGGAAGAAGCGGATGAGGATACGGGGCCTGTCAGTAAGCCTGCCATTTCCTACTGGTTCATCTCCCTCGCTTTCATCATCGTGCAGGCTCTCGTGACAGGGCTGGCAGCGGGCTTCATGAAATTTTCCTTCCTCACCGTGTCGGACCGGTGGCTATTTCTGCCTCTCGCGACCGGCCTGGTTCTTCATGTTCTCCAGACGGTTAAAGGATTGAAGCGAAGCGGCCTCAGGACTTCACTGGACGATCTTCTGGTACTGTTCAGCTTCCTTCTCATTTCGATTCCCTTCCTGAAAATGGTTTTCAATCCTTCAACGCACTTCGGCTATGGCTTGTCGGCCATCCTGGCTCCTTCCGGCATGCTGGCTGCCGTGTGGCTCGGACGCATGATCGAAGAGATTTCAGACCGCAGCCTTGCCGAGCACGTGGGGCTGACATCGATATTCGAGGACGCTGGAATCAGGAGATTCATCAGGGGCAGAGGCCTTGGAAGGTCCACGATCTCCAGGTATTCGCTCATCGCGGGGACGGCTGTGGGCGCCGCATCGCTCGTTTCAGCAGCCGCGATCATACTCTGGCATGTATTTCAGGTCGACAATATCCTTGATGAAGGGATGTGGGTGTTTGCCGCGGCCGTGTCCATTTCATTCTGTCCAAGGCTTTTTTCGAACAATATTGTCGCGTCCCTGTTCGCGGGCCTGCAGAACGGGGAGACGAATGGGGTAAGATTCCAGGGCGAGAGCGATATTGAAAAGGCGGCGACCGTCGATGCCGTGGTTTTCCGGAAGCGCGGAGGCGTTGCGGACGAGGAAACCAGCGTGATCGAGATGATCAGGGTCGGTCCCATCATGGAGGAGAGCCTGCTCTCCCTCTGCTTCAGCTGCGAGGAAGGCGTCAAGGACAGCGAGATAGCGGCCGCCATTATCGCTTTTGCCGGCAGCAAGAGCGTCAAGCCGGCGGACATAAGGATGAAGCGCTACTACCCTTCGCGGGGGGTCCACTGCACGTCTCCCTACGGCGAGATCATCATCGGGAGCCGCCATTTCCTGATCGACAACGGCATCAGCCTCGCGAAAACAGAGGAAACAGCCAGGGAATGGGAGAGAAGGGGCAGCAGCGTCATCTTTCTTTCCGTGGACAGGAAAGTCCAGGCGCTGTTCGTCCTCAGCAACGACATCAGGGCCACGGCCGCGCCCGTGTGCGAAAGGCTGCACAGCGCGGGGATCGTTCCCGCCATGATCTCGGGAGACAGCACGCGGACGCTCGAGTCCATCGCCGACAGGATCGGCATCGAGCAGGTGCGCAGCGAGATTTCCATCGCGGATTGGCCGGCAGAGCTCGAGAGAATAAGGGACACGGGGCACAGGCTGGCCATCGTGGGCCGCAAGCCGTTCAAGGACAGGGCGTCCATGATGGAGGATCTGGTAATCGAGATGCGCGTGAGGGGCTGGGGCGAGAAGAAAAGGGCGGGCCCCTCGGTCGAGCCCGGCGTCACGTGCAGCGGCGACAATCTCGAGCTGGTGGTGGACGCCGTCGATGTTGCCAGGAAGTGCAGGAAGTACATCCTTGCGGCGACCGGGGCCGCGCTGCTGACGCAGGTTTTTTCAGCCGGGCTTGCCCTGTCGGGCCTCGTCAGCCCGCTGGAGATAGGCGCGTTCGTCAATATCGTGGCCGGATGCCTGTGGTTCCTGCACCCAAAGCTTTTGCCCGTCCGGAAACCATGGGAGATTGAGCCTTAGGGCGACAAATCAAAATCCCGGATAGGGGCGACTTTAGTCGCCCGTGTAATCAGGGGTAGGGGAGCCTTCAGGCTCCCATCCTCAGGGAGGCTAAAGCCTCCCCTACCCGCGTGTATGGA
>JBDRLK010000272.1:0-12326 GCA_043813155.1 Pseudomonadota bacterium
ACCTGCGTTTCGCGTGTATTCCCGCCGACGGGTCGCCTGTCGGTTCCACTGTCACTGTGACGGAAAGGTTCGGCTGGCCCGGAAATGACGACTTTGTGGCAAGTATCTTCGGCAATAGACTGTCCCTTACATGGTCCGGCAGCTCGTACGGCGCTGCATGGAGCCGTGACGGGGGCAGCCTGGATATCAGCTTCACCACGATTTCCTGCGATTGATCAGACTGCGTTCAAGGCGGATCAGCTCTTCTCCGACAGGATCCTCAGGCTTCTCGGTATGAGACCGACGCCCGCGATCAAAAGCAAAGTAAGCACGAAGCCCAGGAGGTAGGAGAGAACCTCGGGTACCTGGTGGTAGGCCGGGCCTGCCGATATGTGCGGCATGATGAAAATGAAGTAGGCTCTGAACGCAATGGCCTTGAACGCGTACAGGAGAAATACGCCGCCGCACAGGAGGCCGCTGGCCGTGGTGCGGAAGCGGTAGAAGGCGAGGCCGGCGGCCGCGAAATGGATCAGGATCCAGATAATGCCGAACGCCGTGTTGATGAAACGCGTAACCTGGAAAGGATCATCCATGGGCTGCCTCCTTTCCCGCTTCAAGCGCTTCCGGTTTTTGCACGCGAAACATGGCAAAAGCGGCAATGAGCAGCAGGCCCGCGAGAAGGTTGACAAAGCCCAGGAAAACGTAGGCCCACTGCGTTACACCATGTCCGAACAACCTGGGCAGTCCATAGCTCGTTATCATGTACCCGATGTCGAGGACGAAGGACACCAGGAAAGAGATGAAAAGAATCCACGCCGCTTTCGGCGCCAGCTTTCTCTTTGAACAGTAAATCGCTGCCATGACGGCAACGCCCGCCAGGATAAGGGAAAGGATCAGGCCGAGGATGCCCAAGACGGCCATGACGATCTCATAGGCTCGATAGTCCATGCTTTCTCCTGTAATCGGAAGTGTCGGAATCAATAAAACCACCGGAAGGGGCGCAAGTCAATACATTAAACGTTACGGAAAGCTCTTGACGTGCAGCTTGTAATCGCCGGATCCCGTGTCCTCGAGGAAGGAGACGTACACGACGCCGTCCACGACCGTGATGTCGGGCTCGATGGCGTCGTTCATGTTGTCGTTGTTCAGGGCCGGGCCCATTCTTGCCCAGGACTCGCCGTTCCACACCTTGACGAAGACCTGGTAACTTGTCCCGTTGTGGTCCTGGTAGGCGACGAGCTTGAATCCGCTGTCCGTGACGTGGATCTTCGGGTTCCCGCCGCTGCCGAATCCCGCATCAGAGTCGGCAGCGTTCACGGCCCCGCCAAGAAGATGCCATGCCGACGACCAGTAGCGCTTGACGTAGATCAAAGTCTGGGAGCCGTCATCGTTATTCTCGGTCCACGCAGCGTGAATGTCGCCGAAGGGGCCGGAGGCAAGGCTGATGCCGCAGGTGATCCTGCCCGGGCCCGTTATGAAGCACTCGCCGTCATGCTCCCTCAGGTCTCCTCCGTGATCGTACCATCGCACTGAAATGGGGTCCCAGTAGGCAACGTAGACGTGGTTGGTCCCCATGCCCGTATTGTCCCGGGCCAGGATGCCCACGTAGGGCCTGGTTGTGACCAGGACGGACGGCTTGCCGTTGCCTTCCCAGGGAAGGAGCCCGTTCACGCCGTGCTCGTGAAAGCTGTCCGAACCGGCTTCCCACCAGGCGTATCCCACGCCCACGCCGCAGCCTCCCATGCCCACGGTGGTGAAGTGCGCGTCGCCGCCGCCAAGATCCATGTTCATGGAATAGTTGCGCATGCAGAACACTTCATGAAACTCGCTCGTGCACGTCCCGCTGCCGATGCAGTGCTTCAGCTTCACGTTCGTGGATGGTATGATCAGGTTGTTGTCATGAAGAAAGATGAGGTAGGCATTGGAGCCGTTGAAGTCCAGGTCCACGGCCATGTCGAATCCCACGGCCGAATCCGCGAGCGCGGCGATGCCGGTCCACGTTCCCGCCCTGCGCTGCATCACGCTCACCGGGTGGGCGTCCGTGGAGGATGACGCGATCATGGCCAGGTAAGGGGCCGACCCTTCCGTCGAGATCGCGTGGGCCAGCGCGAACGCGTCCGAATCCGGGAACGGCCCGCCCACCGCGGTCCAGGGGTGGATGACGCAGCCGTCCCCCCCCATGCAGTCCTCGTCGAACAGGCACGCGGTCTCGCAGCCGCCGCAGTGCTCCGGGTCGCTCGACAGGTCCACGCACTCGCCGTCGCAGTCGGTCAGGCCCGTGGGCTCGCCCTCACAGTCGCCCTCGCCGTCGCATTTGTCGTCCTCGTTGCAGGGATCGGTGTCCTCGCATTCCGTGCCTTCCTCCAGGTCCGTCATGCCGCACTCTCCCGTGTCCGGGTCGCAGAGGTTCTGCGTGCACTGCGTGTCGTCCGAATCGTCGCATTCCACGATCGAGCCCGGGTCCACCACGCATTCGTTTTCATCGCTGCAGATCAAGGAGCCGTTGCACAGGTCATCGTCATCAAACTCCTCGCAGTCTTCGTTTTCCTCGCACTCGCACACGTTCCCGCCCGGGATACATTCTGCCTCGCTGCACGTGTCGCCGTCCGTGCAGGGGTTGTCGTCGTCGCAGGGAGCCTCGTTGTCCGCGCTCGTGCACAGCTTTCCTTCCCCGGCTTCAACGCAGAAATTATCGGTGCACACATTGCCGTCGTCGCAGTCCTCGTGATCTTCGCATGAAAAATCGCAGTCGTCCGTGCACCCGTCGTGGTCATCGCCGTTTCCGCCGTCGTCGCACTCTTCCTCTCCGTCGTGCAGGTGCCCGTCCCCGCAGGAGGCGAAGCGGCACGTCTCCAGGCAGTCGTCCGTGTTGTCGCCGTTGCCGTCGTCGCAGTCCTCGCCGAGCTCCACCTCGCCGTTGCCGCACGATGGAAGCGAGCAGTTGTTGCGGCACTCGTCGCCGTCATTGTCGTTGCCGTCGTCGCAGCCTTCGTCCGAGTCCATGACCCCGTCCCCGCAGTGTGCGCTGCGGCAGTTTGTCCGGCACGCGTCAGGCTCGCTGTTGCTGTTTCCGTCACCCCAGTCGCACTCCTCGCCTTCCTCCCTGACGCCGTTGCCGCATCCGGGCGTCACGCCCTCTCCGTCAATGTCCATGTCCGCGTCCACGTCCCCGGGCACGTCGGCAGCGTCATCCGCGTCCGCGCCGTCGGGCCCGACCCCGTCCACGCCGTCTGTTCCGTCCGTGCCCGTATCCGCGTCACCCGCGTCTGCATTGAACTTCTTCCCCGAGCTCAGGCTGCAGGCCTGCAGCACCAGCATCCAGGCAAAAATCATGGTGATGGGTTTCCTTGCTGTTTCCATTATTGACCCCTTCTGTTTGCTTGCTGATTACTTGCTAAATGTATGCCAAAAACCGCAAGAGTCAAGGAACAGGTTGAACCGGCCGGCCGGCCAGGCTGGCGGCCATGCGGGCCATTTTCATGAAAATCGGGGCGAGCGACGCCGCGTCCTCGGGGCGCTTGCGCAGCCATTTCACCGTGTCCTCGCCGGCTTCCGCCAGCAGGCCGGCCTGCTGGGCCCGCACATCGAAGCCGTTTTGCGAAATCCACTGCCTTGCCGCCTCGGCTTCGGCCGTCGTGACGACAGCGCCCTGCTCCCCGGGGCGGTCGGACAGCCCCGGAATCCAGGCCGCCAGGAACAGGTGCACCCTGGCCTTGTGATGCTCGCTCGCGGCAACGGGGTCGGCAAAGACAAAAGCGGGAAAGCCCTCGATGACAAGGGCCGCGCCGTTTGCGTAAGGGCCGTGGGTCAGGTTGACGACTTCATAGGGCCCGGCCCAATACAGATTGAGCCACCCCACGATGTCGGTCAGGTTCGCGGCCGGCTGCCCGTGGAACCGGCGGGCCAGCTGCCCCAGTGCCCGCTGCCAGCGCTTTTTCCGGTCGCTCTTCCACCATGAGATGCCCACGAGCAGGGCGATGCAGGTAAAGAACATGGCCCAGGCAATGAAGATGGACGGGGAATAGGGCTCCTTGCCCCGCATCATCTCCACGCTGAACATGATCGCGCCGGCGCCGGTCATGAGCGCGAAAGGGCCCAGAGCCATGTAATGAACATACCCCCCGGCCGAGTAGCTCATGACCTTGGCCATGCCCTCGCGCTCCGCGCGGAAGCGCTGCATTTGGGCGGCCCGCACGGCCTGGTTTACCGACGCGACCGACTCCTGCATCACGGTTTCCGACGGCATGAGCATGGATCCGCAGTACTGGCATTTGTCCAGCACCCGGCCGGGCTGCATCATGTGCGGCGCGCCGCAGCTCGGGCAGACCAGCCTTGCCTGCTCCATCCTGATGTCCCCGGCCTTTTTCCTCTTTCCCGAGTACATCCAGAACATGTACCCGAAGATGCCGGCCATCACGATAGCCATGACAAAGAACCCCACGAAGGGTCCCAGCTTCTGAACCTGCACGCCAAGGCTCTGCAGGGCCATGAAGACTCCCATGAGGATAAGGGGCAAGCCCATGACAATGCCGAAGATTATAAAAATGTGCTTGCCGCCGCTGCCGCCCCTCATGTGGCCGTACCACCGGTCCCATCCCTCCATGTGCTTCTGCTCCTGGCGGATCTTGTCAAAAGCGCCGGCAACCTTGTCCTGGTAGCCCTTGAGCTGCGCTAGCGCCTGCGGGTCCAGGGCCTGGCGCTTGCCGCAGTAGGGACATTGAACGGTCTGCGAAAAAGTCTCAATGGGAATGCTGCTCCCGCAGAACCGGCATTGGACGGTCTGCGCTGACGAGGGTTTATCGGCTGAGCCTGCCATGAAAACATTATATGGGAACAGGCCCCTTTTTACAACATTGCAGCAAGGCGCGCCAGGGGCGCGCAGCGCCATGTAATGGTCACGTGTAGTGCCTGCCGATTTCCGAGGCATAACGCATGCCGAGCGAGGCTGCGTTGTCCTTCGCCCAGCCGCTCAGCAGCGTGTGACAGGTCGGCGGCCGGTCCGACACCAGCAGGCCGGCCATGAGCCCGCCTATCTCGTCGCGCGTGATGATGACGTCTTTTACGAGCATCCCCAGGAGCCTGCCCGCGATGAGCGCCAGGGACGGAGAAATGTGAATGATGCGCGAGCAGCTCCCCACCGTGGTCCGGATGAGCCGGACCATCTCCTCGAACGTGAACATTTCAGGGCCCACCGCGTCCACGATCACGTTTTCCCCGCGGCCGGCAAGGTCAACGGCCAGCGAGGCCGCGTCATCCACGTGCACGGGCTGGATTCCATAGCTGCCCGACCCGAAAACCCCGAACAGGGGGAAGCGCCGCAGCAGCCAGGCAATGTTGTTGATGAGTATGTCCTCTTTGCCGAAAAGAACGGTGGATACAGGTATGTGTGCGCAAAAAAACAGGTATTTTCCGTGTGCAGGACCAGGTGCCGGTAATGTTTATTCCTGAACGCAGATGCCGCCGGTGCAGGTCAGATCCGAGCAGCATTCCGAATCCAGCACGCACACATCCCACTGTTCCTTGCAATCCTCCTCGCATCCCGTCAGGCAAAGACAACCGAGGATACTGACAACGGCAAGAAGCAGCGTGGTTTTCCTGATGATCTTTTTCATTGTAAGATCTCCATGGTATTAGTACTACAATTTTCAGGCTTTTCAGAGGTTGGAGCTATTGAAGAATAGCAGCTAGTCATCCTCCACACAGATGCTGCCCGTGCAGGTCAGCCCGGAGCAGCACTCGGAATCCAGCAGGCACACGTCCAGCCATTCCTTGCAGTCTTCCTCGCATCCTGTAAATGCAAAGGTTCCCAAAAGTGCGGCAAGGGCCAGAATGAGCGACGTTTTCCTTATCAGTTTTTTCATGACAGCCTCCCTGTAGTCCTGACAGCTGTATCAGGGCTTCTGCATACAAATCACCAGGCAATAATCCGAGCAGCACTCAGAGTTTGACAAGCACGTATCCCCGTCATCCTTGCAATCACCGCATCCTGAAAACGCAAAACCGCCCAACAGGGCCGCGAATGCAAGGATAACCGATATTTTCCTGAAGAACTTTTTCATGGTAACCTCCTGTAATTTCCATAATTATAATAAAGGACTGCCGGCTTTTCAAATAATTCATAAAAAAAAAACCGGCCGATCTCTCCCCTCCCTAAGTACAGCTCCACGCAAGTTAGGGACCAGCCTTGTAGCGAGGCCGCGGATGTGGAGCCGGATCGCGAGCGCGCCCGCAGCGCCCGATGGAGGCGTAGCAGGGCTACATCGACGAGGGCGCGAGGACGTAAGCCGCAAAGTGCACCCCACGGAAGCCATTTCGTCTGGAACGATTTTCCGCTTCCGCAGGGACCCCGCCTCATTGCCCACAGGCGCGGCCGCAGTAGAGTGGTGGTCCCTTACTTGCGGGGCGCTGCACTAAGCAGCGCGGCGGTCAAATCAATACACGTCCAGGTCGTTGCCGTACACGATCTTCCCTTCATAGCCGTCCGAGACTTCCTTCACCAGCTCCGCGGGCGTCGATCCCCACAGGAGCTGGTGGTAGAGGATGAGAAGCTTCGGCTTTGCCCTGGAGGCGATCCCGGCCAGCTGGGGCCCTGACGTGTGCGCCTTGGCGTGGTAGGCCTGCCAGTCTTTCGTTCGCCTGTCGAAGCCGGCCTTGGAATACGCTTCATGGACCAGCACGTCGCAGCCGTTGCAGTTTTTCACGATGCTGTCCATGGGTACGGTATCGCCCGAGATTACTATGGTCCGGTCTTCTGTTTCAAAGCGATAACCGAATGCTATGTCCCAGGAAGCATGCTCCACGCCGAAGGCCTTGATTGTAACGTTGTCGTCCCTGTACGCGATGCCGGGCTCGATCTCATGAACGATGACATTGATTCCGGGTTCGAAGGCGGGCTGATTGCCGTGAAGGCGCAGGTTGATGTCCTCCTCGTAAGCCAGCATGATGTGGTCGGTCATGTGCTGCAGGCCCTTGGGGCCGTACACCTCGAGCGGCGCTTTTCTCCCGTGCACCCAGGGCGTGAGGATCAGGTCAGGGTAGCCTGCCGTGTGATCGGAATGCAGGTGCGTGGCAAAGGCCCGGACGATCCTCTCGGGCTCGAGCGCCTTTATACCCGCCCCGGCCGCGGCGGCCGCGCGGCGCACGACACCGGGCCCGAAGTCCACGATGTAGGCATCCTCGCCCACGACCACGGCCACGCATGGCCCGGAGCGGTCCGGGTCCGCGATCGGCGTGCCCGTGCCGAGGAGAACGACTTTCGTTTTCCCCGAATAGCCGCCGGCCCCGGGGGACGGCGCGGCTTCTTCGAAGGCCGGTCTCTTGTTCTGACATGAAAGCAAAAGGAGGCAGAAAATCGGCAGCGCAAAGCCTCTCACCCCTCATCCTCCTTGAGCTGCTGCCTGATGGCCGAGACGATCATGGCGATGGCAACGTCGTTGGGGCCGGACGACGGAATGATCACGTCGGCGTAGCGCTTGGACGGCTCCACGAAGGTCAGGTGCATGGGCCGCACCGTTTCCATGTACTGGTCCACCACCGACTCGATGGTCCTGCCTCGCTCCTTCACGTCGCGCATGAGGCGGCGGATGAACCGCACGTCGTCGTCGGCCTCCACGAATATCTTTACGTCCATGAGACTGCGGAGCTCGTCCGTGGCCAGGACGAGAATCCCCTCTACAATGATGATGCGGCCCGGGTTCTCCCTCTCCGTCTCTTCCACGCGCGTGTGATCCCGAAACGAGTAGACCGGCTTGTCGACCGCCCTGCCCTGCTTGAGACCGTCGATGTGCCCGGCAAGCAGGTCGTTATCGACCGCGTCGGGGTGGTCGAAATTGACTTTTTTCCTGTCTTCGAAGGGAAGGTGGCTGAGGTCCCTGTAATACGAATCCATGTCAAGCCTGGCGATGGGCTCGCCGGGCAGTGCTTCGAATATCTTCTTCGTCACCGTCGTCTTGCCGGAAGCCGAGCCGCCGGCTATGCCAAGGATGGCTACGCTCATGGCTCAAATCCACAACATATAAAAACACATTATCCCGCCAAAAGCAATATGCGCCTTCGCCCGCTACACTGCAGACTCGAGGCCGGGCGGCGGGACCCAGCCGCCGAAGGCCTTTTCGAGCTCCATGGCCACGGCGACCGTGACGTGATCGTTGCCCGGAATGCCGACCACCTGGACGCCCAGGGGGATCCCTTCGCTGTTGAGGCCCAGGGGCACCTGCGTGGAGGGAAATTCCATGACATTGAAGATCGCCGTGTACACCCAGTAGAAAGGAGGCAGCAGCGGCTTTCCGTGCTTCGGCGCCGGCGAAACATAGGTCGGGTAGAGAAGCACGCCGCGCTCGCCGATGAGGTCCGTGAGCTCTTCGCGCAGCGCCAGGCCCCGGCCCACGTAGTGTCCCGTCTTTGAAGCCAGCAAATCGGGGAAATACTCCAGAATGCCCAGGCCTATGGCGGGAAGGGTGTGGGGCGACAGGCCCACGGTCCACGCGAGAAGATGGAAAAATGGATTGACCAGCCTGCCGTTTCCCATGAACTTTCTGAAAGGCGTTCGGCTTCCTGCTGAAAGCATGGCGGACCAGATGTACAGAGAGTCTTTCAAGCCCTCGATCTTTATTCTCGCAACGCCTGCGCCGCGCTCGATCAGCGCCGTGGCGGCCCTGCGCTGCGCATCGCGAAGGTCTTTTTGCACATCCATGACCCCGTTGTCCTCCACATCCAGGACGGTCAGTCCCGCGATGTCCACGCCGGGCGGGTCGCCGAGCTCGATAGGCCTGCACGCTTCATCCCGTCCGTCAGGGCCAGCAAGAATCTTAACCAGCGGCCACAGGTCCTCGGCCCGCCTGGCCAGCGGGCCCGTGGTCACGTAGCGGGCAGACTCACCGTCCGAAAGAGGCCACTGGCCCGTGTTGGGAACCAGCCCGCCCGTGGGCTTGTGCCCGAACACTCCGTTGAAAAACGCCGGGCCCCTGATCGAGCCGCCGATGTCGGAGCCGAGCCCGAAAGGCGACCCGCCCGCGCCGATGACGGCCCCTTCCCCTCCCGAGCTTCCGCCGGCGATGCGGCTCTGGTCATAGGGGTTGTTCGTCCGGCCGTACACGTTGTTGTTCGATTCCATCCACATGCACAGCTCGGAGATATTGGTCACGCCCATGGGAATGGCGCCGGCCCCGAGGAGCCTGGCCACGGCCGGGGCATTGCTGTCGGCCGTCACGCCTTTGCGCGCAACGAGCCCGGACGTGTTCGGCATGCCGCGCAGGGCGAAGCACTCCTTGATCGTGCAGGGAACGCCGTGAAAAGGGGGCAGCTTGAGGGGGCCTTGCGATTTAACGAGCGCGTCCGCCGCCTTGGCCTCGCGCCTTGCCTCTAGAAAGCGCTCCTTCACGACCGCGTTGATGGCGCCGTCGACCTCGCGTATGCGCGCCATGTGCGTTTCCACGACCTCGCTGGAGGTCACCTCCCGCCTGCGGATCAACCCGGCAAGGCGCGTTGCGGACATGAGCAGAAGCGGGTTCATGGCTCGATCTCAGCCTCCTTGATCATTTCTCCCGGCAATTATATAGTGAGAAGATAGAAATGTCTAAGCAAAAAGCCAGTCGCAGCACGCTTCTTTTTCCCGTCATGCTGGCCGCTGCCGCGGTCCTGTCGGCAGGCTGCAAATCAAAATCATACGCTTTTGTCGATGTGCCGTTCTGCGCGTCCGATGACCCGGGACAGGACACGCGCTTTGCGCACGAGTACCGCCTGCTGGTCAAGCACTCGAACGGGTACATGGTCTCAGGCCTGTCCCATGGCATGTCCACGCCAAACAGGCTCAGCCCGGTGAGCCGGGAAAAAATCCTTATCGCGCTCGTCCGGTGCCCGGACGCGGATGTGCCGCCCATCAACGCCGTGGAGGCGATGAAGGAGTTCAGCGAAAAAAAGATCCCCGAAGTGTGCAAAGGCCAGAAGACCATGGTGCACGGCCGGCTCGAGGCTGAACAGAGCGCCCGGGCCTCGGCGCTCGGCTACGGCGGCTTCTTTCACTTCCCCAAGGTCGACCTCCCGTGCCGGGGTGGAAAAATGACCCAGGACAATCTTTACACCTTCGGCCAGATCATGGACAGCTTCAAGGACAGCGTCAACGCGTTTGCCGGCAGGCACGGGAGGCTTCCCGGGACCTTTGCGGAGCTTCAGAAAGAAACGCTTGCCGACCCGCTCCCGAAAGACCCCTGGGGCAGCCCGCTGGCGTTCAAGCGTGAGGGGGACAAGGTCCTTTTAGTCTGCTCCGGCCCCGACAAGAAACAGGGGACCGGCGACGACCGGAAGATACTCGAAATGTCCGGGGGAAGCAGCACGAACGCGCTGGGGTTCGAAGACGCGGACATGCCTCCAGGCGTGGGCTACAAGGCCTTCCTCGAGAGTCGCGGCATCGATTCCGACTAGCCTGCTTCAACCCACGATCCGCACGGGCGTGTTCAACGGGATCTTCTTGAAGAGCTTGTAGGCGTCCTTGCGCATCAGCCTGATGCAGCCGTGGGACGCCGGGTAGCCCGGAAGGTCGCCCGCGTGGATGAAGATCTGGCCCCCGATGTGCAGCGGCCAGTACATCCAGGTCTGGTACGCGAAGGAAAAGATCCTCCTGAGCTTGATCTTCTTGACCGAGGTGCCCGAAACGACCTTGAAGTAGCCTGTCGGAGTCTGGTACTCCGGGATGCCCGTTGAAACCGGATAGGTCACCTTCAGCCTCTGGAACTTGTACACGCCCAGGAACTGCTTGGACAGGCTGATCACGATGCACCTGGACTTGTTCACCGGGCACTCGGCGAACGTGGGGGGCATGGGATTCCAGTCTTTCAGCTTTGCCACATCCTCCAGCACCGGCCTCTTGATCACCGCGCCCTCTTTCCAGAACTTTTTTTGCATCCGGTTGAAACGGATCGCTTCTTTCGCGTGCTTGCCGAAAAGATGCTTGGACTTCTCCCCGTCTTTCAGGACGTAGGCCTTCCACCGTACCCCGTCATCGACTCCCGAGTCTCCCGGCTTCGTGGGCAGCAGCGTGCCCCAGGAAGACGTCGCCATG
Source organism: Pseudomonadota bacterium (assembly GCA_043813155.1). Lineage (GTDB taxonomy): Bacteria > Myxococcota_A > Polyangia > DRWM01 > DRWM01 > JBDRLK01. Next base: position 11,036 of record JBDRLK010000272.1, read on the forward strand.
ATAAGGGGGACAACGACTATGGGTAGAAATTTTCTCACTCTATCCATATTATAACACCTTTACCTATCTTGGACAAATTTCTATGACCTGGTATTCAACGGTAGTATGGTTTTTAATGAAAACTGAAAGAGGGGAAACAGGAAAGACGTGCGCGGGCCGGGAAGGTCAGCCGCCGGGCGTAATGACAAGGGCCCAGCTGCTCAGCGTGCCCGTGTCCAGGTTGGCTTCGTCCACGATGCGGAGGCTCCAGGGGCCGGCCGAGTCGGCGCCGTTGAAGTCCGTGACCTGGAAGGTTTTACGGAGGTCGTCGCTGCCTCCGCCCTCGCGGTTCCACAGCGCTCTCTCGGTTCCATTGTGCTGGAGCACGATCTTGAGGTCCCCGATGTACGTGTGCGTGATGTCGATCTCGACCGCGAGGGAGGCGACGGTCACCTGGTCGGCAACATTCATGGCGCTGGTGACGCCGGTCGCGTCATTGTCCGGTATGGCCGCGGCAGGGCTGCTCTCGTAGCGCAGCGGTTCGAGCCCGGGGTCCGGCGCTTCACCTGTATGAACCACGAGGACCCAGCCGTTCAGCGTGCCCGTGTCCCGGCCCGCGTGGTCCACAACGTGAAGCTCCCACGCGCCGCCCGCCTCGAGCGTGTTGAAATCCGTGACCTGGAAATTCGCCTTTATATCGTTGTCAGAGCCGCCCGTGCGGTTCCAGAGCGTGGCTGCTGCGCCGTTGTGCGCGAGAACGAGATACAGGTCGCCGACATAGGTGTGCGTCAGGTCGATCTCCACTTCCAGCGAGCTGATGACGGCGTTGCCAGGGATCTCTATAACGCTTGTAACGCCTGTCGGGTCGTTGTCGGGAATCGCGAGAGGCGTGGTGTTTTCAAAGCGCAGGACCTCCGGGTCCGGGTCCGGGTCGGGCTCGCAGCGATCGCCTTCGGGCGAGAAGCAGTTTCCGCGCGCTCCGCTTACGCCGAAACGGGAGTGCCCGAGCTTGCGGCTCACTGCTTCCATGATATCCTGCCAGGAGGCGTTGCCGCTGTTCTCGAAGCCCTGCATGAGCTTGGCCAGGATCGTTGAGGTGAGAGGGAGGTTTTCACTGTAGTAGGTGGGCTGAACGTTCGAGATCACGTCCACGCTTTCCCAGCTTCCCTTGCCGCTGAGGACCGGCCGCACGTAGTACTCGTAGCTGAGGCAGCTTGCAACCTGGAAGATCTGGTAGAAGTCGGGGTACTGCGCCCGCTCGAAAGCCATGCCCGTTCCCAGCACGCTGTGGCCGTTGTACATCACCACTTCG
>JBDRLK010000273.1:0-21400 GCA_043813155.1 Pseudomonadota bacterium
GACGTAGAACGACTACGCCTCCGTCGGGATGGGGACCCCGCGCCTTGCCAGGCGGGCGCCTCGGCGCCCAGAAGAAGTCGTCGCATGTTTTGTTATACTGTCAACTAAAAATGTGAAATAATTTTTGAGTGACTCCTTAGCTTGCGTCAAAGACAGCCTCATAACGCAGGCTAAAGCCTGCGGCTACCTGAACAGGGGTCATGAAATGGCTTCGAGAAGGAGCTGGGCAATGTCTTTAACAACGAGCCTGTCCTCGGCTCCTGCCGCGAGAATGCCGTCCGACAGCATGGCCATGCAGTAGGGGCATGCCGTAGCAATAATTTCGGCCCCGGTCTCGAGGGCATGACCCACGCGCAGAACGCCCAGCCGCTCCTCTTTCGGAACCTCGCTGAAGACGCCGCCTCCCCCTCCCCCGCAGCAGACGGCCATGCTCCTGTTTCGGGCCATTTCCACAAGATTATCACCTGCCACGGCCTTCAGGACGCTCCGGGGAGGCTCGTAAACACCGCTCCACCTCCCAAGATAACACGGATCGTGATAAGTGACCCGGGCCTGAAGCTTTGTCCTGATGTTCAGCTTCCCTTCCTCGAGGTGACGCGCAAGCACCTGCACGTAGTGGACAACTCGCGCGGCCGGGGCGACGGACCTTGCCAGCGTTACAAGGCAGTGGGGTGAAGTGACCACGGCTTGCGTTGACCCGATTCCCTCGAATTCCTGCAGCAGTTTTTCCTTCAGGCCGGAAAAAACTTTCCCGGCCCCCGTCCTCACGGCAAGGTCCCCGCAGCAGATACTCACGGACGGCAGGACACCCGCGGCTACGCCCGCACGCCGAAGCAGCTCGGCGAGATCGAGGGACGCTTTCCGGGCTTCGGGCTCATAGACATTCGTGCAGCATGGAAAAAGCACGGCGTCGTGCCCCTCCCGGAAGCGCTCCAGGCCGGCCTTCTGCATCCAGCTGCGGGCCTGCTCCTTTTCGCCCTGCCATGGATTCTGTCCGGCCTTCAGGCTCCCCAGGGCCGTGGCCACGGGCCGCGGCACCGAGCCCACTTCCACCATGATCGAGCGCGCCGCCGCAACCACATCGGTAATGCCCACGCCGCGCGGACACAGCTCGGCGCACCTCAAGCAGGTGACGCAGCGCCAAAGCTCGTCGTCCTCGTATCCGCTCAGGCCGAGCTGCGCCTGGTGCATCATCTTTCGCGTCTGCATCGAGGCGCTCAGGTTCCAGGGACAGGCGGACGTACAGGTCCCGCACTGATAGCACTTGAGCAGGTCTGCGCCCCCCGCTTCAACGATCGAATCGGACACTTCGTAAAATGGCGTTTCACGCGACATGGCTTCCCTGCTTCAGAAAAATTATAAGGTCCGACGCTTTCCTTATAATTAATGAAATATAGTGTCATTTGCAAGAGTCAAGCCGCAGACAACTGTTGACTGCGTGGTAAATATCATTTAAGTACTTATATTCAATGGCATTGCGTGAGATCAAGATTTTTCCCGACCCCGCTCTGCGGAAAACGGCCGAGCCGGTGACCGCGTTCGATGAAGCCCTCAGGAATCTCGTGAACGACATGATCGAGACCATGGTCGCCCATTCCGGCGTCGGGCTTGCCGCGCCCCAGGTCGGCGTCAGTCAAAGGGTTATCATCATAGACGCGGGCCCCGAGGACGGCGATGAGGATGATGAAGGCGAGGATCGCCGCAGGATGCTCATTCTTGTGAATCCCGAGATCGCGGAGGAGGAAGGTGAGCTGACGTGGAACGAAGGATGCCTGTCGTTCCCCGGCATTTACGAGGACATTAACAGGGCTTCGCGTGTTGTGGTGAATGCCTGCGACATTGACGGCGTCAATATCATGGTGGAGGGCGAAGGGCTTCTGGCCGTGGCGCTCCAGCATGAAATCGATCATCTCGACGGTGCCCTGATATTCGATTACATGAGCTACATTCGAAAAAAGCTGGTAAAAAGAGAGCTCAAGAAAAAAGTCGAGCAAATGAAGAAAGAGACCGAGGACAGCTCGCAGGGCCTTGTATGACACGCCGGATCTTCAACATGGCGCGCCTGGCGCTTCTCGCATGCAGCCTCTTGCCGGCCTCTGCTTTCGGCGGCGAGGGGAAAAAAGAGGGCAAGGGCAGATACCTGTCCGTCACGGGGACCATCAAGATGATCGACCTCAAGAAAGACGTCATCGTGATCCGGCAGAAGCTGAAGTCGGGCGAGAGGGACGTCACCTTCATGCTGACGAAGAAAACAAAGGTCTTCTGGAGTAAAACAAAGATGAAAGTGACCCTCAAGGACCTGAATCCCGGCATCAAGGTCATTATCAAGTTCCTTGCCGGCAAGAACAAGCTGGTCGCCTCGAAAATCGTACTGCCCGGGGGGATGAAGGAAGCGGCAGCCGCCATCCTCGGCGGTAAGATCAAGGTCGGGGACAAGGAATAGACGCTAGAAGCCATCTCATAAATGCCCCGGGCAGGGGAGGCTTCAGCCTCCCGCTCCTCTTCATGGCACGCCGAGGGCGTGCAGCTACAGGCACGCCGAGGGCGTGCAGCTACAGGCACGCCGAGGGCGTGCAGCTACACGGGCGACTGAAGTCGCCCCTACCCACGTTTGGGGTTACGAGGTATTCATGAGATGGATTCTAGTCGCTGTCTTCAGTCAGTGATTTCAGGCGGGCGAGCAGATTCATGGCCTCGAGGGGGGTCATCTTATCCACGTCAACCTCGGCCAGCAGCCTGCGGACCTGTATGTTCTTTTTTTGGGCCGGGTCCGCAGCGAAAAGGGAAAGCTGGCCGCTGCCTTCATCGCCGCCGCCCCCGCCGCGACCGCCCCCGGCCTGCCTTCCGGGAAGGCCCGGCTGGCCGTCATTTTCCGATTCAACGCGGGCCAGGATCTCCCTGGCCCTGCCGATAACCTCGGCCGGAACGCCGGCAAGGCTGGCGACCTGGATTCCGTAGGAGCGGCTCGAGCCGCCCTTGCGCACTTTCCTCAGGAATATGATCTTGTCCTCGAATTCCGTTGCGCTCACGTTGTAATTCTCCGCGTGCGAGAGCCTGGAGGTCAGCTCGGTCAGCTCATGGTAGTGCGTGGCCAACAGGGTTCTGCACCCGACCTTGTCATGAAGGTACTCGGCCACGGCCCAGGCGATGCTCATGCCGTCGAACGTGCTGGTGCCCCGCCCGATCTCATCGAGAACGACGAGCGACCTGGGCGTGGCGTGCAGCAGGATGGCCGCGGTCTCCGTCATCTCAACCATGAAGGTCGACTGCCCCCATGCCAGGTTGTCCGACGCGCCCACGCGGGTGAAAATCCTGTCGCAGATCCCTATCCTCGCTTCGGAGGCGGGGATGTAGCTTCCCATCTGGGCCAGGATCACGTTGAGCGCCACCTGCCTCATGAACGTGGACTTGCCGCTCATGTTGGGACCCGTGATGATCCACAGCCTCTCGCCGTCGATATCCAGCTCGACGTCATTCGGTATGAACCCTTCCGCCGCGCCGATCGCTTCGACGACCGGATGCCTGCCGTCCGTGATGCGGATTTCACTGCTGTCATCGATGAGCGGCCGCGTGTACCCGCTCGCGGCAGCCAGGCCGGCCAGGGCGGACGTGACATCGACGGTGGCGATGTATTCGGCGAGCGCGCGAAGCTCGTTCTCGAATCCCGCGACGTCCCGGACGAGCGAGGCGAAGAGCTCGGACTCCAGGGCTTTTCGCTTCTCGTCCGCAGTGAGAATCTTTGCTTCCAGGTCCTTGAGCTCCCCGGTATAATACCTTTCACCGCCGGCTATGGTCTGCTTCGTAATGTACCGGTCGCGGGGAACGCCGGGCAGGTTCGATTTCGTGACCTCGATGAAATATCCGAAAACCTTGTTGTACTTGATTTTCAGGGAATGGATGCCCGTCGCTTCTTTTTCCTTTTTCTCCAGGGCCGCGATCGCTTCCTTGCTCGAGGACGAAAGAAACGCGAGCTGGTCGAGCTCGCCGTTGAACCCCCTTGCGAAGATGCCCCCTTCCCTGGCGTGCGGCGGCGGCTCGGTCACGAGCGCGCCCTGGAGCCTGTCTGAAAGCTTCGACGGGACCTGCGGGAAAGCGCCCAGGACGGTGTCCGCGCTCCCGACGTTTTCCATGAAGCGGGCGCTCGCAAAATACTCCGCGAGCCGCGGCATCAGGAGCAGCGCGTCCCTCAAGGCCCCCAGCTCCCTCGGCGCGGCGGCCCTGACAATGCACCGGGAGAGGATCCTCTCGATGTCGCAGATCTCGGCAAGCAGCTTTCTTATCTCGCGGCCCGCCTTGTGATCATCGAGAAAAAACTGGATAACGTCCTGCCGCCGGCGGATCGCGTGTATGTCCGTAAGCGGCGACAGGAGCCAGGAGCGAAGAAGCCTGCTTCCCATGCTCGTGACCGTCTTGTCGATCAGCGCCAGGAGAGCCCCCTTCTTGTCACCCGAGCTCGACGTCACGAGCTCGAGATGGCGGACGGTCATCTCGTCGAGAATCATGAACTGGGACGGCTTGTAAAGGGCTATCCTCTTGATGGGCAGCGGCTGGCCGGGCTGGGTTCTTCGCAGGTATTCAAGCAGCGCCGCGCTGGCCGCCGCGGGCAGCGCGGGAAGCACGCCGGACCAGCTCTCGCCGCTTGCCCTGTCCCGGCCGGTCAGCTCGTCGATTATTTCAATGGCGCTCTCGAACCCGCGCAGCTCGCGCAAATGCCTGCAGGGCGTCATCACGGCCTGCGGCACCTTCTCCCTCACGAACGCGGCAAAGGGCTCGTTGCCCGGGGGCAGGAGCACCTCCCTGGGCTGGAAGCGCACGAGCTCGGAGGCCAGCGTCGAGATATCCTCGACCTGCGCCGCCATCATCTGTCCCGTGGAGATGTCGGCCATGGCCACGGCGAACGGGGCTTCAAGGCTTCCGGGGTTTTCCGGCAGGGCCGCCAGCAGGAAATTGCTCTCTTTCGCGTCCAGGAGGTCGGTATCGATATTCGCGCCCGGCGTGATGAGCCTGACCACGTCCCTGGCCACGATGGTCTTTGCCTTTGACGGCTCCTCGAGCTGCTCGCATATGGCCGCGCGGTAACCGGCGTCTATGAGCTTCTTGAGGTATGAGGTCACTGAATGGTAGGGCACGCCGGCCATGGGCACGGGATTCTCCCTGCCCTTGTCCCTGGACGTGAGAACGATGCCCATGATTTTCGAGGCGATGACGGCGTCCTCGTAGAACATCTCGTAGAAATCACCCATGCGAAAAAGCAGGATGGCATCGGGGTAGCGCTCCTTCACGCTGCGGTACTGCCGCATGACCGGGGTCATGGAGCTGTGTTTATCTTCCTTCCTCATCTTCATCTGCGTTACGGGGCGAACGGGAGGCTAAAGCCTCCCCTGCCCGACGGGGGTAGGGGCGACTTCAGTCGCCCATAAAGCGCGCTTAAAGCCTCCCCTGCCCGGCGGGGGTAGGGGCGACTTCAGTCGCCCATGCTGTTCGCTGTGTGGCCGTTTTTGTATAATATAGAACAGCGCCGAAAAAAAGGCCTGAATTGAAAAACACCGCGATCTTGTGTAATATATGGATATGATAAAAAGCGCATCCCTCTTCAGCCGCTGCTTCAGCCGCTTCGTTCTTTTCCTCGTCGTCCTGACAGCCTGCGCCGAAGACTGGACGATCAGCGGCGACGCCCTGCCCGACGCGCCCGCGGACCATGTCGACGGGATGGACGCGAGCGATATCGCGGACATCACGCCCGGGGACATTGCCGCGGACACGGGCTGCCCCGCAGGTCTGACCGACTGCGGCGGCAGCTGCGTGAACACTGCCGCGGACCACAGCCACTGCGGCTCCTGCGGAAACGCGTGCGAGCTCGAGCAGGTCTGCAGCGGCGGCGAGTGTCTTTTCGAGTGCCCCCCCGGCACCGTGGCCTGCTCCGGGTCCTGCGTGGACCCGGGCCGCGACATCCTCAACTGCGGCTCCTGCGGAAACGTGTGCGGGGCCGGCGAGCGCGCCGAGCCCTTGTGCGAGGCCGGCGTGTGCAGCATTGTCTGCGAAGAGGGGTGGACGGACCTTGACGACGACGGCTCCTGCGAGACGAACTGCATCCCTTCGTCCGACGTGGAAGCGTGCAACGGCGTGGACGACGACTGCGACGGCACGATCGACGAGGGCTTTGATTGCAGGATGGGGCGCGAGGTCGGGTGCGCCACGTCGTGCGGCTCGGCGGGCACGGGCCTCTGCAGCCTCGACTGTCATATTCCCTCACCGGACCAGTGCACGCCGCCGGGCGAGATATGCAACGGCGGCGACGACGACTGCGACGGCGAATGCGACAACACCTTCGAGTGCTGCAGCGGCGAGTCCGGGTCCTGCACCACCTCCTGCGGAACGCCCGGGACCCGCGTGTGCGCGGCGAGCTGCAGGTGGAGCGCCTGCCGGGCTGCGGACGAAACGTGCAACGGGCTGGATGACGATTGCGACGGCGCCTGCGACAACGGCTTCGGCTGCTGCATGGGCGAATCGGGCTCCTGCTCCGCGTCCTGCGGCTCCACGGGCTCCAGGACATGCTCCTCCGGCTGCAGCTGGAGCTCCTGTGACCCGCCGGACGAAACATGCAACGGGGCGGACGACGACTGTGACGAATCCTGCGACAATGGTTTTGAATGCTGCCGGGGGGCGTCGAGCTCCTGCACCGCCTCCTGCGGCACCACGGGCTCGCGGTCATGCTCCTCGTCCTGCGTGTGGGGCTCATGCGTCCCTCCCCCGGAAACGTGCAACGGCGTGGACGACAACTGCGACACCATCTGCGACAACGGCGGAGGCATGAGCTGCTGCCGCGGCGCATCCGGCTCCTGCACAACGAGCTGCGGCTCCACGGGGTCGAAGACCTGCTCCTCGTCGTGCGGCTGGGGCGACTGCAACGTTCCAGGCGAGACGTGCAACGGGTCCGACGATGATTGTGACGGCACGCCCGACGATACCTCGGGGTGCAGGATGGAAGTCTACAGGTTCCTTTGCGGCAACGACCACTTCTACAAGAACGACACGTCCGTGCCCGGCGGCTGCGTCAGGGAGGGCGGCGTCGCCTGGTACATGTACGCGACGCAGGTCACTGGCACCTCCTTTTCCACGACACCGCTTTACATGCTCTACCGCGCGGCGATCAACGATCATTTCTACACGGTCAACGAGGCCGAGAGGGATTCGGCCATAAGCAGCGGCTATGTTCTGGAAGGCAACATCGGCTACTGCTCGAGGTCCGATGTCCCGGGGATGACGACCAATCTCTTCCGCCTGAACAACGGGGACAGCAACGACCACTTCTACACGGTGAGCGCAGAAGAGAGGGATTACGCGGTGTCAATCGGCTACACCTATGAGGGGGTTGCCTGCAACGTATGGGGGGCGCCGTGAGCGGTCCGCAGTTGCAAAATCATTTGAATCCGTACTATGCTTCGGATTGAATTCATGAAGTCATTCGTCCCATATCTCTGCCTGGCGGCAATGGTCCTGGCGGCGGGGTGCACGTTGGGGTGGCAGGATGAAAACGACGGCCGCACGGACGCAGCCCCGGATGCCGCGGACACCGGCGATGGTCCGCTCCCGGATACAGTCCCGGACACGGCCGGCGATTCGCCCTGCAGCGGGGGTCTCGTGGATTGCGGCGGCGAGTGCGTGGACACGCAGGCCAACCACAGCCACTGCGGCTCCTGCGGCAACGCGTGCGAGCCGGCCCAGGTCTGTGACGACGGCGCCTGCCTCATCGAATGTCCTGTTGGAAAAGTCGAGTGCGAAGGAGCCTGCGTGGACCTGGCCGACGACATCACGCACTGCGGGAGCTGCGGCAACGCCTGCCCGGCCGGGGAGCGTGCCACCGCGGTCTGCGAAGGCGGCGTCTGCTCGGTGACCTGCGAGGAGGGCTGGTCGGACCTGGACGGCAACGGCTCATGCGAAACGAACTGCGAACCCTCCTCGCCCACGGAAGAGTGCGACGGGCTGGACAACAACTGCGACGGAAACATCGACGAGGGTTTTGAATGCAAAATGGGCCGCGAGGTCGCGTGCTCCACGGTCTGCGATTCAATGGGGACCTCAATCTGCGGCTTTGACTGCACCGTGCCGCCCCCGTCCATGTGCAACCCGCCCGATGAAACCTGCAACGGCGAGGACGACGACTGCGACGATGCCTGCGACAACGGGTTCGAGTGCTGCCGCTTCACCACGGCCGGCTGCACCACGTCCTGCGGGACCGGGGGGACGCGCGCCTGCTCCTCGTCCTGCACGTTCGACACCTGCGTCCCGCCCGCCGAGACATGCAACGGCGAGGACGACAACTGCGACGGCGAATGCGACAATGGAAGCGGCATGAGCTGCTGCCGCGCCGAATCGGGAACGTGCGCCACGAGCTGCGGGACCACGGGAACGAGGGAGTGCTCGTCCTCGTGCGCGTGGGGAGACTGCGATCCCCCGGCTGAAACCTGTGACGGCTCGGACGAGGACTGCGACGGCACGGCTGACGAAGGCGCGGACTGCAGGATCGCGGTTTACAGGTTCGCATGCCCGAGCGACCATTTTTACAAGAACGATTCCTCCACGCCGGAGGGATGCACCTACGAGGGGGTCGGCTGGTACAATTACGCCAGCGCGGTATCGGGATCGTCGTTTTCGACCACGGCGATGTACAGGCTTTACAATTCCGGCGGCGCGGACCATCTTTACACCACAAGCGCGGAAGAAAGAGATTCCGCCATTGCCGGCGGCTACACGCTGGAAGGCAATATCGGGTACTGCTCGCCCTCCGGCGCCTCCGGGACAACACAGCTCTACCGCCTGCATTCGAGCTCCGCCAATGACCACTTTTACACCACGAGCGCGGCGGAAAGGGACAGCGCGGCGTCCGGAGGATACGTTTACGAGGGCGTTGCCTGCCACGTGTGGACATCGCCGTAGGGCTTGCCTACTTGCCCAGGATCTCCTCGATTTCGTCATAGGCTCTGGACATCACCTTGCGCACGCGCTGGATTTTCTCGGGCTCCGTGCTGTGCAGCCTGGGGCCGAGCAGCGTCGCGAACCTCGCCACCTCTCCCATGAGCACGCCGATCTCGCTCATCCTGCCGCTGCCCCAGCAGTCCTTCATGTGATCCCTGATCTCCCCGGCAAAATCCTCCCGCTCGCCCAGGAAGGCGAGTCCCTCGTCCGTGATGGTGTAGACGCGCTTGCCGTCCTGCTCTTTGGCCGTGACATAACCCATCTCCTCGAGCATCTGGAGCGTCGGGTAAACGGCCCCGGGGCTGGGCTTGTACATCCCGTGCGACTTCTCGTTGAGAGCCTTGATGATCTCGTAGCCGTAGCGCGGCTTGTCCTTGATCAGATCGAGAATAATGTACTTCAAATCCCCTTTTTGAAAGGGTCCCTGCCCGCAGGGGCCATCGAAAATGCCTGGCGGGTGAAACATGACTTCCTCCTTATGTATGCGTTATTAAACCGTTTTCATATATTTATCCGACATATCTAGATATGTCCCGATATGTCTAGATATTACTTAACCACTTTAGTTGGGTTTGTCAAGAGTGCAGCTGCACGCCCTCGGCGTGGCGTTGCTGATCAATAGAAGTATCAGAGGATTTGTCAGAGCCCGCCGAGGAAGCGGGCCACAAGGTTGCCGGTGACGGTCCGGCGATAGAGGGCGGTGGAGCGCACGTCGTCGATGGGCGTGACCTCGCCCATGGCGAGCCTGCGGGCCTTTTCGATCACGTTCTTCCTGATGCGCTTCCCCTTGAGGTACTTCTGCGTTTCCGTCAGGCCCGTCACAACGGGAGCCACGCTACCGGCAGCCAGCCTCACGTCTTCAAACACCCTGCCCTTTATTGCCGCCATGCAGGCAAGCGATATCTTGGAGATGGCCTGGGCCCTGCGCGCCCCAACCTTGAAGAATTCGCTGACATAGTCGCCTCGCGGCCGGGCAATGCTGAACCCGAGAATGATCTCATCATCCTCCAGGACGCTTTGGCGGTAGCCCGTGTAGAACTTTCTCATTCTCACGCTCCGCTCCCCTCTCCTGCCTCCCATGACAACCGACGCATTGAGAACCCAGAGCGCGGGCTGCGAATCGCCGGCGGGCGAGCCCGATGCCACGTTTCCGCCGATCGTTGCCCGGTTTCGTATCTGCCTGGCGCCGATCTCGCGGGCAACCGCCGCGAGCAGGGGGGCTCTTTCCTTCACCTCGCCGCTCTCAAGGATGTCCGTGAACGTGGCGCACGCGCCGACAAACAGCGAGCTGCCCTGCGCCTCGATCTTTCTGAGCTCCTTTATTTTCGTGATGTCCATGACGGCCGCCGGGGGAGGCTGGCCGAGCTTGAGCGCGACCATGAAATCCGTACCGCCCGCCACGACCGCGACGCCGCTCTTGTGCCTGGCCTTGAGCTTCAGGGCCTGCTTCAGCGTGGTGGGGTTGAAAAATTCAATGCTCATTCAATTTCCTCTTGTATCAATCCCATATCGCCTGTAGTGCGGGGCTGTCGCCCCGCCCCTGCACGCTGCACCCCTGCAGCGGCCCTAAAGGGCCGCACTACAGGTGGTCTTCGAACCAGTCCAGGAACGTCTCGTAAAACAATTTTACGTTGCGCGCTTTCTGCACGAAATGCGTCTCGTCCGGGAAGTAAAGGAACTTGGACTCGATGCCCAGCCGCTGCAGCACGTTGAAGAGCTGGATGCCCTGCTCCAGGGCCACGCGAAAATCGCCGGCCCCGTGCGACACGAGCGTGGGCGTCTTGTGCTTGGCGATGCTCTTGATGAAGCTGCTGGGCGAAAACTTGTCGTACAGCTCGGGATTGTCCCAGGGCGTGCCGCCGAACTCCCATTCCGGGAACCAGAGCTCTTCCGTCGACCCGTAGTCGGAATGAAGGTCCCACACGCCGGCGTGGGTGAACACGGCCTTGAACCTGTCCGTGTGCCCCAGCAGCCAGTTCGCAAGGTACCCGCCGTAGGACGCGCCGGCCGCGCCCAGCCTGTCCGGGTCGATGAACGAGTAGTTGGCGCAGGCATAGTCCACACCCTTCATGATGTCCTCGAGCGGGTAGTCGCCCCAGTGTTTTGAGATGCTGTCCGTAAAAGCCTGGCCGTAGCCCGTTGACCCGTGGAAATTTATCGCAACCAGGACAAAGCCGCGCGAAGCGAACATCTGGGTGTTCCAGCGCGGGTGAAAGGAGTCATCCCAGTCTCCCTGGGGCCCGCCGTGCAGCATGAAGATGGCCGGGTACTTTTTTTGAGCGTCGAAGCCCGGGGGCTTCATGAGGAAGGCGTGGACCTTTTCCCCTTTCGCGCCCTCGAACCAGAACTCGTCGAGCGTGCCCAGAAGGCGGCCGTCCATGAGCTGCTTGTTGAAAAAGGTCAGCTGGACGGGCTCGGAAGGGTTCTTGGCCGGGTTGTCGATCCTGAAGATGTTGGGCGTCATGCTCGAGGTCTCGTGCAGGAAGACCAGGCTCTTGCCGTCGGGGGTGACGGCGAGCTGCCCGTTGTGGCCGTCGGCGTAGACTTTCCTGCGCTTTCCCTTGAGGTCCATGAAGTAGATCGCCCGCCTCCCCTTCTCGGGAGCGTAGAAGTAGACGCCCTTGGAATCCGGAGACCAGACGAAATCATGGATCGTCAGGTCCAGGTCCGGGGCGATAATCTCGTTTTTGCCCGTTTCGAGGTTGTAGAGCGCGAGCCTGCGGCGATCCGCTTCGAAGCCCGGCCTCTCCATCGACGTGGTGGCCAGGTATTTCCCGTCCGGCGAGAAAAGCGGCGCCGCGTCCCCGCCGTCGCCCTTGCTGATCTTTTCCAGCTTCCCTCCCTTCGAAGAAACCATGAACACGTCGTTGTCCGTGTTCCAGGCCACGCTGTCCGTCTCGTTCATGACAAAGGCGATCCGCTTTCCGTCCGGCGACCAGACGAAATCGTGGCTCGAGCCCAGGTCCACGGGCGGCACGTCGTGGTCAAAGGGCGTCAGGTCAACGGCTTCGCCCTTTCCGTCCGACGGCATGACGAAAAGATGGCTTCGCGTCCCGTCCACCCAGGCGTCCCACACCCTGAACGGGATTTTCTCCATGACCCTGCCGCCTCCCTCATCCTGCTTCTTCACCTTCCCCGCCAGGCACTTCACGTCATTGTTGCACTCCACCCAGACGCGCGAGACAAAGGCAAACCTCTTTCCGTCCGGCGACCAGGCAAAGGAATCAATGCCCGTGGGGAAGCTGGAAAGCTGCTTCGCCTCCCCGCCGGCCGTGGGGATCGTCCAGATCTGGGGCGCCCCGGAGCGCGTGGACAGGAAGGCGATGGTTTCCCCGTCCGGTGAGAACGCGGGGTGGAAGTCCGACTTGTCCGTGAACGTGAAGCGTTTTGCCGGTCCGCTCTCATAGACCTTGTCCACGTAGAGGTTGGTCCTGGACTTGTTCGTGCCGAGGTCCTTGTACGTGGACGCAAGCACCATGAGCTTGCCGTCCGGCGAAAGCTGCGGGCCCTTGATCCAGTGGATCTTCAGGAAGCTTTTCGCATCGAGCGGCTTTTTTTCAGCCTCCTGGCCCGCCAGGCGGTCCGCGTACAGCCCCGCGGCGAGCGCAACGAGCATGACTAATAGAATGCCTTGTTTTTTCATGAAGCCCTCCCTGATTCTGACTTTACAGGCGCGCCGAGGGCGCGCAGCACCAGACCGGACAGGCGCGCCGAGGGCGCGCAGCACCAGGCCGGTAATTCAGCTATGTCATTCCCCGTGTTTTTCTCTCAGTATCCTGTGCAGGGTCTTGCCCGTGGGCGTGCGCGGCATTTCGTCGTCCCTGATGAACACGATCCTCCTTGGCTTCTTGTAGCCCGCGACCCTGTCCTTGCAGAAATCAACGAGCTCCTGCCCGGTCGCGCTCTTGCCCTCTTTCAGGATCACGAACCCGGTCACCTCGTCGCCCCACTTCGGATGCGGCAGGCCGACGACGGCGCAATCGTACACCGCCTCGTGCGAGCCGAGCACGGCCTCCACCTCCGTCGGGAAAACCTTCTCGCCGCCCGTGATGATCATGTTGTCCTTGCGGTCGACGATGTAAAAGTAACCGTTTTCATCCTCCCGGGCCATGTCCCCGGCCGTGAACCACTCCCCCTGGAAGGACGAGGCCGTCTTTTCCGGCATCTTGTAATACTCCGTGAACATCATGGGGCTGCGCGAGTACAGCTCGCCCACCTGCCCCCCCGGGACAGGGTTTCCGTCCTCGTCGAGGATCTTTATGAAATCCGTTCCGCTCGATTCCCGGCCGATGCTCCCGAGCTGCTCGAGCTGCTCCCCGGGCATGAGCGTGGTCACGATCCCCGCTTCCGTGGACCCGTACCCCTCGTAGAGGTCCACGCCCTTGAAGAGCTCCATGATCTGCATCTTGATTTCCTTGCGGACCGGGGCCGAGGAGCACAGAAGCTTCCTGACCGACCCGAGATCGTACTTCTTCGTCTGGTCGGGGGGAACGCTGAGGATCATCTGGTAATGGGTGGGCACGAGGGAGATAAAGGTTATTTTCTCGCGCTGGATGATGTCGAAGATCTCCGCAGGCTTGAAGCTCCGGGCCGGGTGCACGTACACGGCCCCGCCCACGTACAGAACGTTGAGCGTGAAGAAGGTGGAGTTCACGTGGCACAGCGGCATGACGTTCATGCAGATGTCGCTTCTTCCAAAACGAAAATCAATGCCGTTGATCAGGTAAAAGGCCGTGTAGGACTCGTGGGTCCTGACAACGCCCTTGGGAACGCCCGTGGTCCCCGACGTGTAGAGGATGATCCACGTGTCCCCGGGCCTCACGTCCACGCCGGGCCTTTCCGGGGCCGCGGAGGCAAGGACCTCTTCGTAGTTGCCGTACCCCTCCCTTGCCGGGCCCACGTTGATGAAGCCGCCTTCGATGACCTTGCCCAGCTCGTCCCTGATGGAATCGATGACCGGCGCGAACTCGTCCTCGGTGATCACGGCTTTCGCGTCCGAGTTGTCCACGATGTAGCGCACCTCGGGTCCCACGAGCCTGAAGTTCACGGGCACCACCACCACGCCGGCCTTGGCCGCGGCCACGTAAACCTCTATGATCTCGATGTTGTTTTCCAGCAGGACCGCCGCCTTGTCCCCCTTCTTCAGGCCCATGGAAAGGAAAGCGTTCGCAAGGCGGTTGCACCTCTCCTCGCTCTTCTTCCAGGTAAAGGACCTCGCGGCGTCTTTCAGCGCGAGCTCGCCCGGCCATTTCTTCGCGTTCACCGAGTAAATCTCGCCGAGATTGATCCAGTTGGCTGTCATTTGGTTACCCCACCTCTACTATACTACTAACCAGAAGTTTCTGGTTTTTTGTCGAAGGTTTTTAGCGTTCAGCTGTCAGCAATCAGCTTTCAGCCAGAATCTTTAAGCTGACCGCTGAACGCTGACAGCTTTTTGGCTGCGGCCGAAGGCCGCGCTGTGTTGCTCCCATCCGACGGGAGGCTGAAGCCTCCCCTACCCCGGATTTAAATGTTCCTTTACGACACCTTGATCCGGACGTCCACGGCAACGGTCTTGTCCCTGTCGGCTGACGCGAACACCGGGTTCAGGTCGACCTCCTCGATCCCCGGCTGCTCCGACGCCATCTGGGAAAGCCTCAGCAGCATGTCCTCGAGCAGCGTGAAATCCACGGGCCTGCGGCCCCTGGCGCCCGCGAGGAGCCCGTATCCCTTGAGGTTTTTTATCATGTCGCGGGCATCGGGCCGCGTAATGGGCACGAGGCGGAACTGGGCGTCCTGCATGATCTCGGTGAAAATGCCACCCGTGCCGATCATAACGATCGCCCCGGCGTCGCCCGCCCGGCTCAGGCCCATGATCACCTCGTTCCGGGCTTCCAGCTGGGGCTGCATGATGAAGGAAATCTTTTTGCCCTTGAACCTGTCCGCGATCTTTCCGGCCTCGGCCAGCAGGCTGTCCTTTCCGTCGATCCCGAGCACCACGGCGCCCGCCTCTGTCTTGTGAACAACGCCCTCGATATCCGCCTTCAGCGCCAGGGGAAACGGCAGGTCTCCCGCCGCTTTTTCAAGCTCGTCCAGGCCTCCGAGCCGCCTGGTCTCGCAGCAGGGTATGCCGTAGCTCTTCATCACGTCGAAGGCCGAGAGCAATGGGATGAACCCGCTGGCGTCCCTGCGGGCGCCGGCGATGATCCCGGCGGCCTTGCCCTTGTCAATGTCAAAGGTTTCCACCTGACCGCGGTCCCTGCCGCGCGCCTCCACGTACCGGCTCATGGCCGACAGCACCATGGCCGCTGTTTCCGGATAATCGTAAACCGGTATGCCGGCGTTCTTCGCCTCGTCGATGATGTGCCCCCAGTTCTTCCTGTTGGTCAGGTACATGCCGACCGTTGGGATGAGCGCGCCCTCGAGAGACGCGATGACCTCCTTGACCACGCCCTCGTTGTCCACGAAAAAGGGCGTGACCATGCTCAGGAGCAGGCTGTGGACCTCGGGGTCCTCGAGCAGCGTCCTTATGGTGCCGCCGAACTCCTTGGGGCCGGCCGTGGCCGTCATGTCCACCGGGTTGTTGACGGAGCTCATGGGGTTGAGGTTCTCGCGAAGCTTCGCTTTCGTCCCGTCCGAGAGCGCGGACAGCTCCATGCCGCGCGAAACGGCCTCGTCCGTGGCCTGGATGGCCGGCCCGCCGGCATTGGTCACAATGGTCACTTTATTGCCCCTGGGCAGCGGCTGCCTGGAAAAGGCTATGGCCGCCTGAACGAGCTCCTCCATCCTGCTGAAGCGTATCACACCGGCCCTCTCGAACAGGACGTCGGTGATCGTGTCCCTTCCCATGAGGGCTCCCGTGTGGGACGTGATGGCCTTGGCCCCTTCCGCGCTCGTCCCCGCCTTGATGGCAAGGATGGGCTTTTTCGGCGTAATGGCCGAGGCGACCTCCACGAACCTGGCCGGGTCCTGGAAGCTCTCCACGTACAGCAGGATGGCCTTTGTCTCTTCGTCCTGCCCGAAGTATTCCAGAAGCTCGTCGATGCTGATGTCCGAGGCGTTTCCATTGCTCCCGTACATCCTGAAGCCTGCCCCGGCCTCCTCGAGCTTGAGGTTGAGGAGCTCGGCCACGCCGCCGCTCTGGGCCAGGATGGAGATGCTGCCCGGCTTCATGGGCGTGAACGTGAAGTTGGCGTAAAGCGACACCCCGGGGTCCGAGTTCATGACGCCCTGGGAGTTGGGGCCGTAGACGCGCATCCCGTATTTGCGCGCTATCTCCAGCACGGTGCTTTCGAGCTTCGCGCCCTCAGGCCCGACTTCCTTGAACCCGGCCGTGTGAATGATGGCGAACTTGATTCCCTTGCGGCCGCACTCGTCCATGGCGGCCGGCACGAACTTGGCGGGAATCGATATGTTCGCCAGGTCGACCTCCTGCGGAATGTCGAGCACGGACTTGTAGGCCTTGAGATCGAGGATGCTGTCTTCCTTCGGGTTCACCGGAAAGATGGGGCCCGTGAATTTATTGTCTATGATGTTGGCCAGCACCCTGTACCCGATGCTGAGAGTTTTTTTCGATGCCCCGATGACCGCTATCGCCCCGGGCCTGTAAAGACCGTCAAGCATGATGTCCTCCGTGCTATCTTATGAATAACATAAACCGTAGCTGCACGCCCTCGGCGTGCCTTGTCGGCGGGCCAAGGGCCCGAATCACCAGGCGCCCCGAGGGGGCGCAGCACCAAGCGGGCCAAGGGCCCGTGGCACCACAGGGTCAATCCCCCCGGGCCAGGAGCGCCGCGCCGAAGGCCCCGGCCAGCTGGGCCTGGGGGGGAATGTAAACGCTCTTCCCGATTTTCTCCGCCAGGAGATCCCCGACCACGCTGTTGTGGGCGATCACGCCGCCCGTCATGACAACGTCGCCTTCCAGCGGGTCCATCTCGATCACCCGCTTGGCCACGGAATCGTACACGGCTCTCACGATGTCCTCGAGGTCGACGCCCCGGCGCACGAGCGCCAGGATTTCCGTTTTCGTGAAAACCGTGCAGAAGCTGCCCAGCGTGACCTTGTTTTTCGACGCCAGTGCCAGCGCGTTCATCTCGTCCAGCGGCACATTCAGCTGCAGGGATATTTCCTCGAGAAACGCGCCGGTCCCGGCCGCGCATTTGCGGTTCATCTTGAAATCGATCCGCCTTCCCCCGGCATCGACATGGATGATCTTGCTGTCCTGTCCGCCGATGTCGACGACCACGATCTCGCCGGGCCGGTAATGATGGGCGGCCCTGCCGTGGCAGGCGATTTCCGTTTTCGTGCCGTGACGGAAATCCACGTTCCCCCGTCCGTATCCCGAGGCAACGATCCTCCTGACGTCCCCTTCGCTCACCCCGGCCCCGGCCATGACCTCGTCAAAACAATCCCTGGCCGTTCGATTGAAATCAATGCCCGAACGCTTCACCGCGCTGGAGAGGATAGTGCGGTCCCCGTCCATGAGGACCACCTTGGTGGCCGAGGCGCCGGCGTCAATGCCGCAATAGATGTCCTTGTCGCTCATGTGGTATTCTGGTGCTGCGTGCTACTTCCCGCGCTCCGCCAGCTGCTCGACAAATGCTTCGATATTGGTTTTCGCCTGTTCCTCGGAGTAGCACCTCAGGTCGTTGAGGTCGCCGTCGAGAACGAGCGTGGGAATGTCCTTCTTCTTCCTGTACCGCTCCGCCATCCCGTAGCGGTTGTTGGAATTGTTCGGACAGGTCTTGGCGTCATGGAAAATGATGCCGTCCACCTTGAAGAATTTCACCATCTCGTCGATGTATTTTTCCTTCTCCTGGTCGCTGCGCACGATGAAGAGCTCGGTGTAGGCCCTCGCCATGCTCTCGAAGGGCTGCTCCGCGTCAAAGGCCGTAAAAATCCACGAGTTGCAGTAGGTGGAGGCCACGACGCAGCTTTCGAGCGAAAGCATGAGCACGGCATTGTCCCGCAGCTTGCCCCAGATCGGCATGCCCTCCCAGTAGATCCTGTACCTCTCCCCCTCCACGGCCGCAAGATTGTTCGCCACGCGGTCCTCGAGCTCGGCGAGAAGATGCTCGTAGAAGACATTCGCCCTCTCGTCGCCCCTGAGGACAACGGCGGGGCCCATGAGAATCGTGCCGTCGAAAAACGTGAGCGGCGCGGGCGCGTGCGCGGCCGTGTCGAGGACCCGCTTCCACAGGTCGGAGCAGCGGCGGCTTCGCCTCACGGTCTCCTTGAGGGACTCCATGTCGAACTTCCTGCCCGCGATTTCCTCGAGGTCAGCGGCCAGCTTTTTCATCTGACCCGCTATGCCGGCAATGTGAACATCCGTCACCGCGCCGACGCCGCGGTAGGTCTCGATGCCCAGAACGGGAACGTTGAATTCCGTGCCGTACCAGGAGAACCAGTCGTGAACATCCCTGCACTGGTTCGTGTTGTACACGAGAACATCGGGCCTTGGCACGGATTTGATCTTTTCATCCACCTTGCTCATGGGCGTCTTGTCGGCAAGGTAGGCGCCGATGTCGCTGGTCAGATAGGAGCAGATCTCGGGCGAGTAGCCGATGGCGTTGGCCTTTGGAATCACCTCGGTCGCCAGCCTCGACGCCCCGAGCATGGCGCCGTGATTCTCGGGGAAATAAACCTTGAAGCCGAAGGACCGCAGGATCTCGGCCGGCCCGACGCTCGTGCACCACGCGACTTTTTCAGTGCCGGACTGCGAGGCGTCCCACAGCTCGACAAAATAGTCCCGCATGAGAAGGTTCATTTCCTTGATGGACTGAAACTTCCTGATCTTCTTCGGCTCGCTGCCTGTTGCCATGACTCACTCCTGTTTAAACATACGTTCCAAGTACAGCGCCCTGCCCGCCGCGAACAGACTTCCCCAAGTCCACTTTATTTTTAATGAATTCAATTATTATTTGCAACCGTATTTTTCAAACTGAAAATCTGTTATATTTTTGAGTTCGGTGCGCGCGGGGAAGAGTTTATTGTGTCCCCGCCCCTTACAGCATGAGCGAGCAAACAAAAATAAAGAGGAGCTCCAAGGATATGCTTATTCCGACCATTGTCATGGCCGTGCTGGCCATAGCCCTGCTGATCATCGGCAGGGTGAAAGGGGACGGCCAGCACATCGAGGGGATGAAATTCGCGCTCAAGCTGACCTACCAGATTCTCCCCCTGCTTTTGTTCGCCATGGTCGTTGCCGGCATGGCGACGGTGCTCATTCCCCAGGAGCTTCTTGCCAGGTGGGTCGGGGCCGAATCGGGCATGCGCGGAATTTTCCTGGGAACCATAGCCGGGGCCCTCACGCCGGGCGGGCCTTTTGTCAGCCTCCCCATCGTCGCCGGCCTGTTCAACACGGGAGCGGGCGCGGGCACGGTCGTGGCATTCCTCACGTCATGGTCCATCATCGCGGTCAGCAGGCTCCCCCTGGAATTCGGCATCCTGGGATGGAGGCTTACGGTTGTGCGGCTTCTGTGCAGCTTTTTCTTCCCGCCCATCGCCGGGCTCCTGGCAAACATCGTGGCCAAGGGCTTCAAGATTTGAGCGGCATTGTTTCCAGCCGGGCGGGGCGGTGGCGTTTTCTTTTTTCGGCCGGCCTGCTGTGCTTCACGCTTTTTCATGCCGCGTCCCATGCCGTGGAGAGCAGGAAGCTGAGGGAGTCCGTGCCCGACACGTTTGTGATCGAGGAAGCGGGCATCGAGCTGAAGCTGCGGGAAGGCTGGTTCCCGCAGCCCTTGCCTCCCGGCAGCCGGGCGATAAAAATGCTCGTCTCGCTTCGCGACCTTTCGAAAATCGCGGTCTCGCTTATCCCGTTCCAGGTCGCTTTCAACGAGGACAACGTCGACGAAATGGCCGATGAGCTCATCGGCTCGATGCGGGACAAGTTTCCCGACTTTTTCCAGACGGAAAGAAAGCTCGTTCCCGGCGTTCCGGCCAGGCTCCACGTGGAGGGAACGAGGGGCATGGAAGGTAAAACCGCCCTTGTCTGCATCGAGGTTTTTCCGGTAAAGGCGAAAACAGCTCTTCTCGTGCTGACAACGCAGAAAACGAGCGGGCTCAAGTTCAGTCAGCTCGCCGACCTGATCGAAAACGAGCTGAAAATCATGGACGGGCCGCTGGAGACGCCGTCAGAAGAACGCATCCACCTTGACATCGGCGGCGCCGCTGTCCTGTTCACGCCGCCCGATGGCTGGAGGCCCGCCCTCGAGGAAGAGGTCGAGGCCGCCGAGCCCGGCACGCCGGCGGCCTTGAAAACGCTCGTTTACCCCACCCTGGCCGACATGTCCCCGACCATCGTCTTCGGGTCGCTGCCGGACGAGATAGCGGTGGGCGAGCAGAACCTGGCGGCGTTCGAAGCAATGGTCCGCGGCAGCCTCCCGGCGGAAAGCAGCGCAACCTGCGTGAAAAAAGTCTCCATTGAGCCCGTGGGGGGCATTTCATCTTTCATGGTCGAGGGGACAGCGCAGAGGGCCGGCTTCACCGCGGGCAGCAGGCAGCTCTTTGTTCCCCTATCCGGCCGCACCCTCATCATGTCCCTGAGCTTCGCCCGGGGCGATGCGGCGCGCGCCGCACGGGCCTTCAGCCTGATCCTGGATGGATTGGCATTCGAGGGGACCGTCGAGGCAGGGAAAGCGGCTGCCGGCACGCCGCCGCCCGAAACCCGGCCCGGCGGCATGCCCGGGGCGTATTGGATTTACGCGGCAGCCGTCTTACTCGTGGTTCTTTTTATTGCAGTGCTTCTGGTTGCGCGACGAAAGAAACTGTAGGCAACTCGCCTCGTCAGCTTGCCTCGTCCTCGAAGGTCGACATCTTCTCTTCAAGGAATTCCCCTATTTCCGCCGCGGCCTCCTTGAGGGATTTGACTTCCTGGACAGCTTCATTCCTGACCCTGATGTTTTTTTCCTCGGCGTCTATCAGCGTGTCCGTCATGTACAGAAGCGTGAGCGCCATGCAGTCCTGAAAGCTCAGTTTCGGGTTCTTGGACTTGATTTCCTCGAACTTCCTGTTGATCAGGCCCTCGATCTGCTTGATCCTTATCGAGGGGACATGGCTCTGAATGGTGAAGAGGCTTCCCCCTATCTTGATTGAAACTGATTTCCCCGATTTCTTCGTCATCATACCTCGCGGTCGCAGTGCGGCCCTCCGGGGCCGGCTCTTCATCATTGCTCGCGGTCGCAGTGCGGCCCTCCGGGGCCGCTGCGGCGTGTCAGCTGCGGGGCTGAAGCCCCGTGCTGCGCCCCCCACCACGAGGTTTGATGAACTATTAAAGAAAGATATCGGTTTGCCGCGTAAATTACAAGAGCTAAGGGCTCGCGAAATAATAACTTCCCATTTTGAGGCGTATTTCTAACATTATGTTTACCAAGCTTCTTCTGGGCGCCGAGGCGCCCGGCTGGCAAGGCGCGGGGTCCCCGTCACGACGGAGGCATAGTCGTTCTAT